>USAR01000047.1 GCA_900552605.1 uncultured Oscillospiraceae bacterium
TGGGTTAATTTTTCCGGAGATATGGCAAAGCTTTTGCTTTCGCAAACCGCTTTTTCAAAATATGAGCCGGTGGCACCGAGCTTTGGAAACGAGCTGTTTCAAAAATACAATCGCATAAAAGTAGGCTTTAATGCCGACACGACCGAGGGTTGCTGCGCGGCGTATGCCGCACTTTATGAAATATTCGGTTTTTATGCCGAACATATGCCGCAGCTGATAAACGCGGGAACATCGGACGAATACGGTATTGAGCCGATTTTAAAATACATCACGCTCAATATCCACAGACCTGAACTTTCTGTGGAGTCGGTTGCACGAGATTTCGGAATGGACAGAGTAACACTTTACCGCGCTTTTAAAAAGCATACCGGCAGCACACCGCACGAATATATAAGAAAGCGTCAACTTCACACGGCGGACAGGCTGCTGAGAATGAGCAATATTTCGGTAAAGGCGGTCGCCGGTTCTGTCGGGTTTACAGACCAGATGTATTTTTCAAAGGTATTTAAAAAGGAATACGGCAAAACTCCGCAGGAATTCAGAAAGCTGTATAGAAATTGATGACGGCTTTCAGGCAGCGGTTTCGAACGATATAAGACAGAAAAAGTTGCAAATGAGCTTAGAATTGGCTAATGTCGATGTGCGCTCGCGGTAGTTGCGGAGTGTATTTTGCGGCTCACTTAAAGTACGATGAAATTCAAAAATCCATGCAAACGAAATTGGATTTTTGCAAAATAAGCTAAATCAGATTTATTTGAGAGTGTTTAACACACTGTTGAGAAACGTGTTATCAATTTATGTAATTTGCACAAAAGCAGGGCTTGTATTTAGGCGATTTTTACAACGATTATTTGTACTATTTTTGTTGTACAAAATGGTTATTTCTGCTATAATGATGGTGTGATTCATTAGCCGCAGCGAGAAGTTTGGATGTTTGCGGCAAGTTTTAGCTAAATTTGCGAAAAATCTTTTTAAAAAAGGAGAACAAAAAGATGATGAAGAAAAACCGACTCTTGGCTGCATTTCTTGCGCTTGTTTTAGCACTCGGTACATTGGCTGTGCCCATAGCGTTTGCCGATGTTTCGGGAACTGTTACAACCGACGTTTCCGACAGCGCAAAGCTTGCAGACCTTGATATTTCATCAAACTACACTGTTTCCGCAACACTCAGCGGAATAACGCCGAGCCTTGCACAAAACCTTGCAAGCGATAACCTGTTTAAAAACAGCGGAACAACATTTAATGTTGTCAAGGCGATTGATAACAAAGAATATGTTCTTGGACGGGACGGAGACTATGTGGCTAACAACACTTTAAATTTGCCGTATATCACCGACGGTTATATTGATAATGGCGCATTTGCAAAGGATGCTAACGGTAAACTGTCTTATTGCTACTGCCATTCAGAATTTCTGGGTGACGGCACCGTTCAGGGATATTTAACCTTTGGTCTTGATGATATATATACGCTTGACGATATTTACCTGATTGGAGCATGGAAGGGTAAGTTTGCGATTAAACAATATAAAGTTTATGTCTCTGAGAATGCAAGCAACCTTTTTGATGATCAAAATGAAGTGCTTTCGTTTAATTATGACAAGTATTTGACCGGCGACGGCGATACGGCAGCCAACCGCCTTAACAGCAACCTTAATTATTCCGAGGGACAGGTTTACAGATTCAACGGTAAAACAAAACCTGTCGGTAAATATATCGGCTATAAAATTATTGATAGTGCTTCTTCTGAAAATGAGCCCGGTTGGCTTTACATTTCGGAAGCGGGCGCACACGGTAAAAAGGTTATTGTACCGCACGATATTCCTGCCGATAAACGAGAGTATTTTACATACAGCGACAGCTATAACACCTACTTGCAAACCTCGGATATAACCGTTGATACGATAAGCGAGCTTTATGCCGACAGCTTTTTAACAGGCAATGGCACAATGGTACTCGGCAGCACTGCCGGCGCTTCGGATCTTGGTAACGGTTTTACAGGCACATACAGATCTATTACTGATGGCGGTATTGATAACAACGGCGCTTGGAACAGCGGTTCGTTTTTCTATACAAGCGACAAAATGCCGCAGACAACACCTCAGGGCTACCTGACGCTCACACTTAAAAACAGCTATGTTTTTGATAAGCTTTATATTATGTCCGCACACCGTGCGGCTGCCGCACTTTGCAATTATGAAGTTTATATCGGCGATGATAAGGATACATTGTACACCGACGCCAATCACGTCTACTCATTTAATTACGGCGGTTATTACATTTCATGGAGCGATGATGCTGCCGCAAAGGCGACAAAGCTTAACCATGCAAACGGCGACAATAACTCGGAAGGTCAGATCTACACATTCAACGGCGAGACAAAGCCAACAGGTAAGTATATCGGCCTTAAAATTAACGATGCCGCCAGTTCAACAAATTACCCCGGCTGGTTCTATATTTCGGAAATTGGAGCCTTGGGCAGACAGCTCAGCGCTGTTAATACCGATGTTACAAACGCAACCAAGCAGGCAAAGCTCAGTGTTTCGTCTTTTTATAATATGAGCTTGCAAACCGCAAACGTTACTGCAAGCGATGTTGCCGCAATTTATGCAAGCGACACCGATCTGCACTCTTCACTTAACAGTGTTAAGCTTACAAATGCCGAAAGAGAATCCTTTGTACCGAGCACCACACAGCTTGGATTTATTACAGACGGTTATATTTATAATGAACTTGAAGCTAAATTAAGAAGCGCTTGGAATTATACGAACAATTGTCTTGTAACACAAGCAGACGGCAGTGCGGCAGGATATCTTACAGCAGATTACGGCAGCATTTGTGAATTCAGTAAGCTGTACCTTTTCTCGCATATCAGAAACCGCTTTGCATTTGCAGACTATGAAATATATGTTGCAAATTCAGAAAACGATCTCTACAACAGCGAGAATAAAGTGGCAAGCTTTAAATATGATTACATAGGCACTCAGAATAACGATGATAAGCTTAATGAGGCAAGCGGATACAAGCAGTGTGAAGGTCAGATATTCAACTTCACAGGCGACACAAAACCCACAGGTCAATATGTAGGTTATAAAATATTCGTTGCGGCAACCGCGTCTGAAACGCAGTATCAGGGTTGGTTCTGTCTTGATGAGATCGGTGCAGCGGGATTACCTATTGAGGCTAAGGAAATTACTGTTGACGCTAATGACGACACATTTGTATCTCCCACAAAATATGTTGTGGGCAGCAACTATAAATTTACTGTTGACGTTAAAAATGCAGGCAGCGTAACAAGGGTTACTGCAAACGGCGCAGAGCTTACTGCAGACCAAAGAGGTTATTATAATGTCGGTAACGCGCCGGAAAACATAACTGTTGCGGTTGAAACCACTCGCGACAGCTATGCTCCCAAAAACAATGTTTGGAACGGCAAAGATGTAACTATGCGTTCATCGGGATACTATAATCCAACCTGGAATCAGGAAAAATTCGGTAATGAATCGGTTATGCGCGATGAAACCGTGATGTTCTATTCCGGCAGAACAAGCGCAAAGCTGCTTTATCCTATCGATAATATCGTTTCGGTTTATACTTATAATTTGACCGACGGCAAACGTCAAAAATTCTATTTGGGTGAGGACTTCACCGTTAACGCAGACGGCGAAATGGTACTAACCGACAGCACAAATATCCCTGTTTATGCAAACGGCGATAAGCTGAATAATATAACAACAAACGAAAGCGGCGGTTACACAACCGATTGGAGTTTCATCGGAGCAATGAAAACCGTGCAGCCGCAGTATTTGATTTCCGTTACCTACACCCACACAAGAGAGTGGAGCGGCACCGAATACGGCACAGCACCCGACAGTCAGCTTGGCAATCTGAAATTCTCAAAAAAAGCGGCAAACGGAGAAACTACAAATGTTTTGTTCCTCGGCGATAGCATTACAACGGGCTGTAACGCAACGGGTCAGGATATTGTAACATTTAACTATAACGGCGGCGCCGATGTCACAGTCGGCTCAAGTCCGAGCATGGTGATTAAAGGTTGGGAGCAATACCTTGGTTGTTACGGCGGCACATCACGTCCCGAATGGACTCAGAGGGCATGGGCGGACTTGGTTGTTGACGGTCTTAAAGCCCAATATGGCAACGATAACATTACAATAATAAACCGCGGTATCGGAAGCTCGGATTCTTATTGGTATTATAAGAATATCGAGGCTATTGTTAACAAAGATGTTGTTGCAAAACCCGACCTTGTGTTCATAGCATTCGGTATGAATGAAGCGAACAACACTAAGGCAACTCAAAATGCTAATACTCAGAAGATTATCGATTATATTCGCGAGTGGAATCCCGATTGCTCGGTAGTTTTGGTTTCTGCTTTCTCACCGAATATGTATACAGCTTCTGCCAATCCGCAGCCGACAACAAAGCGTCTCGGAGAACAAGAAGAAGGCTACAAAGAGCTTGCAGCAACAGACGACAATATGGCATATGCTCCGGTATTCAGCGAGTTCCAAAAGATTCGCGCAATCAAAGAGGGCGTTGACTACACAGGCAATAACTATAACCACGTTAACGACTTCGGCGTAAATCTTTATGCAAACACCATTCTTGCGGTGCTTGACAAAGAGGAAGTAACTCATACCGTAACCTTCCTTAACAAGAACGGCACGGTTTTGGGAACAGAAGCCGTTGCTGACGGCAGCGCGGTATCTGTCAACAAGGCTGCTGAATATGCTGCAAATGCCGATGAGATATTCGGTTACACAAAGGGCATCAACGGCAACTTTTGGGACAGCGATATAACCTTGCCTATAACAGCTGATATGACCTTTACAGCGGTTTATACAAAAAATGATGTTTCAGCTGTCCTTACGGTTGAGGACAACGGCACAAAAATAGAGAACCGCAGCTTTGACGAGCGTGTTTCCGTTACGGCGGAAAAGACAGAAGGCTTCCTCGGTTGGCGCGATAAATCGAGCGGAGCGGTGCTGAGCACAAGCAGGAAGTATACTTTCTATCTGCCGGGTGAAATTGATCTTGAAGCGGTGTATGAAAGTGATGGCGTTAACAGTCTTACGGTTGACAGCAGCGTCCTTAATACATCTGTGCACTATGCTGCAACCGACGTGGGCTACAAAGCAACCGTAACAGGTATTTCGGCAGTGCCGACAGGCGCAACTGTTACCGAAAAAGGCTTTATCATCACCAATCAAACCGGTTATGCCGCTGCAAACGGAGAGGTTACTCTTAATATGGCAACTAAGCAGATTGAAACGGCAAACAAGCCGGCAAACGGCAACTATATGCTTACAATCGCCATAAACGCAGGTCAGAAACGCTATGTTCGCGCATATGTAACATATACTCTTAACGGTGTAAGCCACACAGAGTACAGCAAGCACACGGCATTTATAAACTATACTGCATCGTAAAAAGGGGGCTGTGAAATAGAATGAAGCAAGAGTACAATACACCGAAAGCGGAGATTATTGCAGCACAGCTTGACGCATTTTGCGCAGACTCCAATGTTCTCTCGACTAACTTTGACAACAGCTTTGCCGGCGACAATAAAAACACCTCGACCGACGGTCTTGATGAGGTTTATGAGGGAAATGTAAACGAGACGTAAGCTGAGAATTAAAACTATAATCGCAGCGAAAGCGGTTAAAACGAAAAAAGCCCGGCAGCGTGAAAGCACAATTTTCGCGCTGCCGGGCTTATGTTTTCGGTTATAAAAAAGTTTTTGTTAGTATTACTTGTGCGTTGACACGTAGCCTGAAAGTTTGAAGGGCAGCCCCTCATCTGCGGTATCGCCCGCGCGCAGTGCCAACCGTTTCCAAAGTTTTCGGTATCGGCTTTAAATGCTGCTTTTAACAAAGCTTTCGATTGGAAGCAGAAATTTGCAAAAACGGTTGAAAGGAGCCGCCGAAGGGCGGCTCTTTTCTCGCCTTCGGCGAGGCGCGCTGCACGCGGGCAATTCCGCAGACCGGACTGTTTTTTCAAAATTTCAAGCGACGTGTCAACATAAACAAATTATATATAAAAGCCTGCTTTCAAAAAGCTGAAAACACACAGCAACTTTTTGAAAGCAGGGCATTTACAAATACCGATGCTTGATCATTCGTAAAGCTTTTTGATTTTTTTCAACGCCGGAGCCTGTTCAATTGCCGTTAAAACAAGGTGTATCAGCAAAATTTGTACCGCTGTCATAATAAGACTTTGAGGAAGACGGGTTAGAAGATATGCCCAAAACCCTTTTTTGGCATACAGCAGCGTTGTCCACAATGTGTTAAGGAACAGAGTGCACAAAATTTGGGTGGTAACTACGGCAAGAACTGTGTTGCGAAAGCGGTATTCACGGTAAAATGCAGCGCCGAATATAATGCCGAGCAGCACGGCTGTTACTGTGTAGCCCGGAAAAAACGGGCCGAAAGGAAAGAGCAACGCTCCAAGTAAATCGCCGAGTCCTGAAACAACGGCAGCTCCCACAATTCCGGAAAAATAGGCGGCGATTGCCACCGGCAAAAATGAAAAACCGATTTTCACTACCTGTGTGTTAATTGATAAAAACCTGCTTAATACAATATACAGCGCCGTTAACATTGAGATAATCGCAATATCGGCAAGCTGAAAACTTAACGGCGACTTTATTCCAAGCGACTTTGCCGAAATTTTGAACTGTCTTACATTTGCGGCCTCAGATGCGAGTGCTGCCGGATTTAAATTGTTTACTTCATTTTGATTTTTGCTCATAAAAAAACCTCCGTTTTTTGTCAGAGCATCCTTTTGCGTTTTTCATTGAACGTTAATGAAAATCGCAATGTGCACTATAAAAAACCGAGGAATATGGCCGCGCTTTCTGCGGTTGCATTGGGTTTTATACAGCGGGATGCAACAGAAAAACCGCGGTGTTTTGTTTTTTAAAACGCCTTCGTCCGCGCAGCAACTCCCCGTCTGTGCGGCACTTTACGCTTTTCTGTCTACTCTGTTAATGTGGGTATTATTGTACCACAATAAATTTTGTTTTTCAATAGCTTTCTGATGTGTTTTTGTTATTATCATAAAATTTATCCTTAAACAGCTGTTGATACGGCAAATATCTTGCATACGAAAGGGTGGAGTCGCTTATATCGATAAGCTTAAAAAAGCTGCGCTTGTTGCCAAGCAGACTGCACCATTTATAAGCGGTATTTTCAACAATAAACAGGCATAGCTCACGATAGGAATGTTCATTTTCAAATATCTTTACCGCGGTTATTCCGCCGAGCTTTTGCTTTCCCTCGTCTACTTGGCAAAGGTCAGACAGAGCGTTATTTATTTCAACTTCAACACCGCCGCAGTAATCAATAAAAGCGGCGAGTTGTGTTTCTGTAAATGCCACAGCTTCGTCAAAGCGCTCGTTGCACTGCTTTTCGGCTGCTTTCTTCATTCCGCTTAAGCCGTTTATCTTGTATTCGGAATTATCGTAAAAGAGTCTTTTCACAGTTGCGGAGCTATTGTTAAAATTTATCGTAACGGCATAAGAAACATTGTTATCGGTATCGCACGCAAGGATTACCGCGGTTTGCTTCTCGGCAGGAGCTGCCGCCGCTTCCAACTGCTCTTCAGGCAGCGTGGTGAAACAAAAAATCGCCGCAATTGCCGCAGCAACAAGAGTTAAAAGCATTGACAAAGTAAAAATTACCGCGTTTTTTCCTTTCAGCACAAAAAGCTTACCTCCTATACCTTGTATTATTTTTTAAAATATGTTAAAATGTTATTATTTCCCGGTTCAATCAGCTTTATGCAAAGAGGTTTAAAAGGAGCAAAATTTAAAATGTGCGAAAATAAACAACTTGAACAAGAAACAAAAAAGAGAGCTTTAAGCCTTGTCCAGCCGAGTGGCACGCTTACGCTCGGCAATTACCTAGGCGCTCTTAAAAACTTTGTTTATATGCAAGACAGCGGCGATTTTGACTGTATCTTTGCGGTTGCAGATCTGCACGCAATAACCGTTAGACAAGAGCCGGCAAAGCTCAGAAAGCAGATTCTTGATACATATGCTTTGTTTTTAAGCATAGGTCTTGACCCGCAAAAGTCAATTATTTTTATACAGTCGCACGTTGCGGCACATTCACAGCTCAGCTGGCTTTTAAGCTGTTACACTCAGTTTGGAGAAATGTCGAGAATGACTCAGTTTAAGGATAAATCGGCAAAGCACGCAAATAACGTTAACGTGGGGCTGTTTTCATATCCCGTGCTTATGGCGGCGGATATTCTGCTTTATAAGCCCGATTATGTGCCCGTCGGCGACGACCAGAAGCAGCACGTTGAGATAACTCGTGATATAGCAGGAAGATTTAACGGAATTTACGGCGATGTTTTCAAGATGCCCGAAGCTTATATTCCGAAAGTTGGTGCAAGGGTTATGTCGCTTCAGGACCCTTCAAAGAAGATGTCAAAATCCGACGAAAATCCTAATGCTTTTATATCTTTGCTTGATAAACCCGAGGATATTGTGCGCAAAATCAACCGTGCCGTAACAGACTCCGAGGCTGTTGTGAAACTCGGTGAGGGCAAGCTCGGCGTTAATAACCTTATAGGTATATATTCAACAATAACCGGCAAAACACCCGACGAGGTTGCCGCAGAATTTGATGGCAAAGGTTACGGTGATTTCAAAAAGGCTGTCGGTGAAGCAGTGGTCGAGGAGCTGCGACCCGTTCGCGAAAACTTTGAGCGTATTCGTTCCGACAAAGCGGAGTTGGAAAGGCTTTATCGCGACGGTGCGGAAAAAGCGGAGCGCATTGCAAATCGCACTTTGTTTAAAGCAATGAAGAAGATAGGTTATATTTTATAATTCTTAAATTTTAAATAGAATCCGGCTAATAACGCTTAAAGGTATTAAAAAACGGAGGTGTGCTTGGTGCTCGAGGGTTTTTACGGCAACGAAAGACTTGTTTTTGCAATTGAAAATATGCTTGAAACAGACCGTATTCCG
>USAR01000048.1 GCA_900552605.1 uncultured Oscillospiraceae bacterium
TTAAAATTCATAACCCCAAACCTCGCTTGAGATTTGGGGTTATTCGACAGTCTGAGGGACTGTCATAATCAGACAGTCCCGATTTGCTCGTTTTAAAGTCTTTTGACTTATTGAACACGCGGAATAATTATTTATTCTCTTCCTTTTCAGGTACTTCCTTGTAAAGGTTGAATCTGAAAAGCAGCGTTTCGTCATCCGGATTGGTGCAACGAAGAGAAGCCTCGTTAATGACTGCGCCTTTCATAATGTTGGCAACACCCATCATCTGGCAAAGCTTTGATTTAAGATTGAGCACGTCACCCTCACTCGTTTCAAGATATACGTCACCCTTGCACGCGTCCAATGTCTTCATAAAATCCGCAATATCAATGTCGTGCATTACAATAAATTTTTGCATACCTAATTCCTCCTTTCCTCACAGCTATATTTTATCAAACTCTTCTCTTAGTGTCAATATTATTTGTGTAAAATACTTGCAAAATATACTCGCAAATAAATCTTGACCGCACGGCAATATGTGGTATAATTATATTGTATTTTGCAAAAATCTTATGCTTTTAGGAGATTTATTTATGGATTGGCTGGAATTGCTGCTTAAAGTGCCTGCCGAAAAGCTTGAAACGGCTGAGGCAATTGCAAATATGGCAGTGCCATACGGAATTTATATAGAGGATTATTCCGATTTGGAACAAGGCGCAATGGAGATTGCGCATATCGACCTTATCGACGAAGAGCTGCTTGCACGCGACAGAGAGCACGCAATAATTCATATCTATTTTGGTGCCGATGACAGCCTTGCCGAGGCTTCGGCATATCTTTCCGAGCACTTAAAAGCTGCAGGTGTGCCGTTTGAAATTGATAAATCAATGGTGCTTGAGAGCGATTGGAAAGACCGCTGGAAGCAGTATTTCAAAATAACCGAAATCGGAAAAAAGCTTTTAATATGTCCGGAGTGGGAGAAAAAGCCGGAAACCGAAAGAAAGATTATAACCATCGACCCCGGCGCCGCTTTCGGCACAGGCACACACGCCACAACAAGGCTTTGTTTAGAGCTGCTTGAAAGCTACACGCCGACTGATAATATGCTTGATATCGGCTGCGGCAGCGGGATTTTAGGTATCGGTGCGGCTCTGCTCGGCACAAAAGAGGCTGTGGGTGTTGATATCGACCCCGTTGCAGTCAGAATAGCTGCCGAGAATGCAGAGCTTAACGGTGTTTCTGATGCTGTTTCTTTTAAAGTGGGTGACCTCGTTGAAAATATAAACGGTAAGTTTAACATCGTGTGTGCGAATATTGTGGCTGACGCGATTATCGGTTTAAGCGCCGTTGTAGGTGACTATTTAAAGAAGGACGGCGTGTTTATTTGCTCCGGTATAATCGATATAAGAGCAGCTGAGGTCGAAAACACGCTGATATCAAACGGATACAAGATAGAAAAGCACTTGGTGCTTGATAACTGGCACGCATTTGCGGTGTGCCTATAAGGAGGAACTCATGCTTCAGTTTGAAGAACAAAGGCTGCGTTTGCAAGGCTTGGAGGGCAGCATAAGGGAGCTTGGCGACGCACTCGGCATTGATAAGCTTAAAAATTCGCTTGAGGAAAAGCAGAATCTTACGGCGGCGGAAAACTTTTGGGACGATCCCGAAAACTCGCAAAAGGTGCTTCAAGAGATAAGCAGACTCAGAGAAAAGCTTGAAAATTATGAAAAGCTTTGCAATGACTATAAGGATACTCTCGACATTATCGATATGGCTGATGAAGAGGGAGATCTGTCACTTTTAGATGAGGTTAAGGCATCGGTTGACAGCATTGAGTCGTCGCTTGATACACAAAGGTTAAACACCCTGCTTACAGGCGAATATGACGCTAATAATGCGATTCTTACTTTCCACGCCGGAGCCGGCGGAACAGAGGCGCAGGATTGGGCGGAAATGCTTTTGAGAATGTATACACGCTGGGCAGAGCGCCACGGCTTTAAGGTTAGTGTTACCGATATTTTGGACGGTGATGAGGCGGGCATTAAAAGCGCTACAATAATAGTTGAAGGTGAGAATGCATACGGATATTTAAAAAGCGAGATCGGTGTGCACAGGCTTGTGAGAATATCTCCGTTTGATTCATCGGGCAGACGACATACGTCATTTGCTTCACTTGAGGTTATGCCGGAAATTTCCGACGATATCCAAATTGATATTCGTGAAGAGGATATTAAAATGGATGTGTTCCGTTCAAGCGGAGCAGGCGGTCAGCATATCAACAAAACAAGCTCTGCGGTAAGGCTTACCCACATTCCGTCCGGCATTGTTGTTGCTTGTCAGAACGAGAGGAGTCAGCACCAAAACCGCGAGGTTGCAATGAAAATGTTACGCTCGAAATTGATTGAAATTAAAGAACGTGAGCATCTTGATAAAATAGAAGATATTAAGGGTGTTCAAAAGGAAATTGCCTGGGGAAGTCAGATAAGGTCATATGTATTTATGCCGTACACCTTGGCAAAGGACCACCGCACAGGCTTTGAAAACGGCAACATAAATGCTGTTATGGACGGGGATATCGACGGATTTATAAATGCATATTTAAAAGCTGATTCACTCGGAACGCTGCAAAAATAATCGATTATATACTTAAAAACGCTGTATCGCAAGCTTTGCGATACAGCGTTTTGTTATTTTTCTTCGTCTTTTTTATATTGCAAAATATTTTCTACATTGCAATCAAGATATTTGCATAAATCGTCAATCGTCTGTGTGCTTATAGGCTTGTTGTGCTTAAGCCTGTCCAAGAGGCTGCGACTTACGCCAAATGTGTTGATAAGCTTGTAAGTAGAAATGCCTTTTTCTTTGATAGTTACATAAAACGGCTCGTAGTTAATCACATTACCACCTCTATGTATAATCATAAAAAATGCTCTACTACTTGACAATTGTCGATAAATAGAGTATACTTTTTACAAGATAACCGATGCGGAGGTGAAGAAATTTAATAGACTTGAGAAATAAAATCTTTAAAATGAAATAGGAGAAGAGAAAATGAAAAAACTATCGGCACTATTATTGGCATTTATTATGGTAATATCCGTTTGCGGCTGCGACCTTTTGGATGACGACACACCTAAAAAGGAAACGGGCAATGTAAGCAGCGCCTCGTCATCAAAACCTAAGGACGAGACTTTTGGACTTAATGACACAGCGGTTTTTGACGCTATAAAGGTAACTGCGTCGGAGATTAAAGAATCGGAGGGGAAGAGCTTCTTTACTCCCGGTGAAGGTAACGTCTTTGTCGGCGTTAAATTTACAATCGAAAACACCTCCGATGAGGCACAAAATATCAGTTCCGTATTGCTTTTTGATGCATATTTGGACGGAGTTAAGCTTGAATACTCAATAAGTGCGGCAGCGGCATTCGACGGCACACTGGACGGAGAGATCACCCCCGGCAAAAAGCTGGTTGGATACTATGCTGTTGAAGTACCTAAAGATTGGAAGGAGCTTGAGCTTCAAGTGAAATCCTCATGGCTTTTAAACAACAGAGCGGCGTTTGTGTTTAAGAATAAATAATGAATTAAAAACCCACTAAAAGGCAAAGCGGATACTGCAGTAACCTTTAAGTGGGTTTTTATTTTTGCTGTTTTTTAGATCGTTTTCGTTTACAAGTCTTCGAAAATTTTGCAAAACAGCCACGTCTTCGGCGAGTCGCTTAGCGCGCAGCGCGCCTCGCCGAAGACGGGGGGCTGTAAAGCAGTGGCTTTAGGCGATGTGCCAACTTAAAGTTGCTGTTAAAAAAGCGACGATGTATAACAAAGTGCCGATATTACACTCGTTTAGACGGATATGTTCTATCAAGATCCTTTATTTGCCGCAGTGCCGTCGGACGGCGCTGTGTGCAGAAAATGAATCGTGAACGGTATGCTGATAAGACCGGTCAAAATATCGGCGATCGGCTGTGATATCTGAATACCGAGTAATCCGAAAAAGTGAACCGTTACAATAAGTGTCGGTATGAATGCAAGACCCGAGCGCATTAAAGAAAGCAGTGAGGAAATCTCCGGCTTGCGGATACTTTGGTAAAGCATATTAACCGGCATTGCAACAGGAAAGAAGAGAAAACCGACTGCGGCAAATCTCAACGCCGGTGCGCCAACGGCGATAACCTCTTCGCTTTTTTGAAAAAACCAAACGATATTTTCTGCAAAGCAGAGCGCTGCAACCGACTGTATTCCGACGAGCACAGTGCCGAGAGCCATTGTGAAAAGCAACCCTTTTTTAACACGGCTGTATACCTTTGCTTGGTAGTTGAATGATGCTACCGGTTGAAAACCCTGACCTATGCCGAGCCCTACACACATAACAAGCGAGCCGAAACGGTTAACAACGCTCATTGCGGCAATAGCTGCGTCGCCGAAAGGCTTTGTAAGGTTATTAAGCAATCCGTTTGCAATCGAGGAAAGACCCTGACGTATAAGCGACGGAAAACCAACACGTATTATCCAACAGTAAACGCTGATATCGCGGCTGATTGCACCTATTCGAATTTTACTTTGCGCATATCTTTTGTAAAAAACAACAAGTAAAATACAGCTGATGGTTTGAGAAACGGCGGTGGCAAGACCGGCACCGTAAACACCCATATCAAAAACACGTATAAGCAGATAGTCGCCGAAAATATTGATGATACCTCCGGTTGTAAGACCCACCATTGCACAAAGCGTTTTGCTTTCATACCGCAAGTTGTTGTTAAGTACAAGCGAGCAAACCATAAACGGCGCTGAAAGAAGCACCCACATACCGTAGTCGCAAGCATACGGCAAAATAGTTTCCGTGCTGCCGAGCAGTCTCATAAACGGTTTTAAAAAGCAAAGCCCCAAGACTGCCAGCAGTGTTCCTGCCGCTGCTCCTAAAAAAAATGAGGTTGAAACATATGTGTCAGCTTTTCTCGGGTTGCGATCGGCAAGCTCTTTTGCTACAAATGTGCCGGAGCCGTGACCAAGCATAAACGCAATTGCCTGAATTATCGCCTGCAGTGTAAACAGAATACCCGTTGCCGCCTGTTGGCTTGCGCCGAGCGTTCCAACAAAATATGTGTCGGCAAGATTGTAAATGTTTGTTATAAGCATTGAAACTGTCGTGGGTATTCCAAGCACGGTTATAAGCTTTGAAACAGGCGTTTCGGTCATTATTTTATAGTGTGCTTCCGTGTTTGTCAATGCTGTCACCGTCCGTTTTTATATTTCAAGCTTTGTTTTTCTGGCATATGAAAATATGTATTGCTGAACAATGCCGGCAACCGGCTCGCAGTCTTTCGGAATACCGTTTGCAAAAAGCCTTGCCATAGCGCGGTTTATCCAAACATCGCGCGGAAAAGCCTCAGAAAAGCCAAGACCGAAAAGCAATGTGCAGTCTGCTACCTTGTTGCCGACGCCGTAGATCACCTTCAGCTTTTCACGTGCCGAGTCGATATCAAGCTTTTTAATTTCCTCAAAATCGACCTCGCCGCCGGAAACCTTTCTTGCAGCGTCCAAAATATACTTTTCACGAAAACCGCAGCGCAATGGGGCGAGGTCGCCGCTTTCAAGCTTTGATACAGTCTCTGCCGTCGGGAAAGCAAAGCCGCCGACGATAGGCTCGCCGAAGCTTTCGCAAAGCCTTTCTATAATACCCTTTATTCTTTTAATATTGTTGTTTTGTGAAATTATAAACGAGCACAGTGTTTCCCAAGGCTCTTGATTCAGCACGCGCACGCCGCGGCAAAGCTTATACATTTTATGCAGGGTTTTATCGCTTTTAAGCAACTGTTCAATGCTTTCGTAATCGCGTGATAAATCAAAATAATCTTTCCAAATTGTGTTATATTCTTGCTCTGTTGTGTTACGGAATGTAAGTTCGCCGTTATTAAGTCTGACGGTTAAAGACCTGCCGAAGGCAATGCCTTGCCAGCTGCCGTCGGGGTTTTCACGCCACCTGAAAGCCTGACCGCAGTCGAGCGTTTCCGCTAAATTGAGACAATTAACGTTTTTTACGGTGTAATCCATATTTTTCTCCTATCTGCCGCAACGATATTTAAAAGCATTTTTTGTTCTTTATATTTTATCACGTTTTTTTCATAACGGCAAGGTTATCACTTCAAAAATTGTTGCATAATCATTTGGCGTATGATAAAATATATTCAGATTAAGCGAGCTGAAATGATGTTTGCAAAAGAAGGAGAAAAGTATATGGAATTTTTGATTTATGCTATAATTGCACTGCTGGTAATTATAATTCTTTGCAATGTTCGCATTGTGCCTCAGGCAACAGAATATGTTATCGAGTTTTTGGGAAAATACAAAACAACGTGGGGTGCAGGTTTGCACGTAAAGGTTCCGCTTATTGAGGCAATCGTAAAAAAAATTACAATCAAAGAACAGGTTTTGGACTCGCCGCCGCAGCCGGTTATTACAAAAGATAACGTTACAATGCAGATCGATACCGTTGTCTATTTTAATATTTTCGATTCAAAGCTGTACACATACGGTGCCGTTAATCCTTTAAGCGCTCTTGAAAACTTAACCGCTACCACACTCAGAAACATTGTCGGCGGTCTTAATCTTGACGATACACTTACCTCACGCGATAATATCAATGCGGAAATGACTAATCTGCTTGATGTTGCAACCGATAAGTGGGGCATTAAGGTTAACCGTGTTGAGCTTAAAAATATCATCCCTCCGAAAGAAATACAAAATGCAATGGAAAAGCAGATGAAAGCGGAACGCGACCGCAGAGAGACCCTGCTGCAAGCAGAGGGTCACAAGGCAGCTGCCATAACGAGAGCCGAGGGCGACAAGCAGGCAATGATACTTGCGGCCGAGGGTGAAAGAGACGCAAGAATTGCAAGAGCCGAGGGTGAAGCACAGGCAATTTTCCTTGCGAACAAAGCTGAGGCTGACGGTCTTAAAGCACTTAAAGACGCAGGTGCCGACCCTGCTGTGCTTGAGCTTAAAAAGTATGAGGCGCTTGTTAAGATGTGCGACGGCAAGGCAGCAAAGATCATAGTTCCTACCGACACTGTTAAAACTGCAGAACACAATGTTCTGTTTTCGGAAATGACAGGACTCGGCAACGCAACAGAACCGCTGCCTGAGCAAAAGCCTGAGCCGAAACCCGACCCCTGTTGCGATGATGACGACTATAATCGCGAGTTGTTCGACGACCGTCAGCCGTAAGGGGAAACAGTGTAAAAATGAACAAATACAACAATAGATATAACGCAGCAGCAATGGCTGCAATTGCCGAAAAGCAACAAAAGCTGCAAAGCGGCTCAATGCGCGATTGGTGGTTCGGCGGTGTTTTTAAAACAATTGTGACTGTAATTTACGAGCTTACATTTTGGCTTAGTGTTGCCGTCAATTTTATAGTAATAAATGGATATTTCACAAGAATAGATTCGCTTAATAAAATGTCAGCAACAGGTTCGGCATCACTGAGGCTGCTTGTGAAAAACTCGCTGCGTGCTTTTATAATAGGGTCGGCGGCGTTAATTACGGCTTACGTCTTGAAAAAGCTTGCCGCAAAAACAAAGCCTGCCGATATAACTCGCAGAAAATGTTTGAACATTGCTTTTGCAGTGTTCACGGTCTTGGCGGTTGCGGTGCTTGCGGTTTCTGCATACAGTGCGCTCATTACCGGCAATGCAAGCGAGATCTATGCACAGTCGGTTGAAAGTCGAGTGTCGGCTTACGCAAAAGCAAAACTTTTCGGACTGCACCTTGTGCCGCTTGCTTTGCAGCTTGTTTGCACTGCGTTCTTGCTTGTTATGATTGCTAAAACAGACAATGAAAAAAAGGCAATGTATAAAAAAGAAACCGAGAGATTATTTAAGGACTTCATAAAAGATACCCCGTCGTATTCGCAAAATGAGTGGGATGTTTTTTTGAGCGAACATTTTACAAAACAAAATAAATAACCAACGGTTTAAGAGATAATACTACAAATCATAAATTTGTTTGGTTAAATTGCTGATAAAAGTACAAACAATTTGTTTAATATTTCAATTGACAAATGGCTTAATTTAGTGTAAACTGAATACAAATAAGGGGGATTGCTATTTATGAAAAATATAAAAAGAATTTCTGCACTGTTTTTAAGCTTTTTAATGGCTATTACAGTGTTTGCAGGCACAGCGTCTGCAGCGGATCCGGATATTAAAGATACCGTTAAAATCACCGGAGAGCTCTCGAACGATAAGCGTATGCTGGATTTGAATATTGAATTCAAAGCACCGGCAGGAATCACCGATGTGCACGGTGTTCAGTTTGTTACCGAATTACCGGAAGGTTTTACAATTGTAGGTATATTCAGTGCCATAAAGAACTCTGCATCCAGTGGCGGTTATGTCGTAAAGGGCGAACCTGCTTACAGAGTAGTTTTTGAAGGCGGCGAGGCAGGAAAGTCTTTTGAAGAGCAGCTTACCGCAAAGAACGGCGTTTACACTCTCGGTTCTTTGACCATCGCATACGACGCCAAGCTTGCTCCGAAAAACTACGAAGCAAAGGTTACCGTTGAAGAGATTGCATACGGCAAATATGACAAAAATGCAGAGAACTACGGTCTTAAAACCTTAACAGGCAACACGGCTTCAACAAGTACGTTCAGCATTGCTTGCCCTCACAAGAACACAACCGTTGTTAATAAGAAGGATTCCACCTGCTCGGTTAAGGGCTACACAGGCGATACAAAGTGCCTCGATTGCAACAAGATCATTGCAAAGGGCAAGGAGATTGCACTTAAAGCTCACTCGTTGAATACAGTTGTTACAAAGGCAACACTCACGAAAGACGGAGGTATTGCCAAGGTTTGCAAGAACTGCAAAAAGACTGTTTCCAAAACAACTATTGCAAAGGTTTCCAACATTAAGGTAAACACTGCAAGCT
>USAR01000049.1 GCA_900552605.1 uncultured Oscillospiraceae bacterium
ATTTTCTACTTTAGGTAGTCTTTTTTGTACTGTCTGCACAATCTGGGGCAGGTCATGTTTCTACGTGTAAACTTGCAGCCGGTCGGTCATGCGAAAAATCGTTTAGATATCATGGCTTTGCGTTTCAGCCTTTCAACTGATTTGCCAACTATATATTTCATTTATTATAGCATGATTCTCCGTATTTTTCAAGTATCGTTTCTATATTTTCGACAAGCTTTTTGTAGGTGTTACAATGATGTGTGACAGAAGATGAAAAAGATAGCGAATAGAGTAAACCTGTGTTAAGGTTGCGTTGCTTAATACGAAACCGAAAGGCAGGTTACCTTATGCAGATGGACAAGCTCACCGTCTGCTCATACATAAATTCGTATTAAAATAGAAAAATCGAGTATTCATAAGTGAAATCCCTTATGAATACTCGATATGGTGCGGATGACGGGACTTGAACCCACACAGTATTGCTACCACTAGAACCTGAATCTAGCGCGTCTGCCAATTCCGCCACATCCGCATATTTAGTTTTGTTTGCAGGCAGCCGCGCCCGCGTGACTCTTGCGGTTTACGAAATTTTTTCCGGCTTGGAGCGCCGAAAAATTTCGACCGCTGCGCCTTTGCTCTGCTCGCTTTCTCTGCCACCGGCAGCGCTCGCAGGCAAACTGCCAATTCCGCCACATCCGCATAAACTAAATTGATTTTGCTTTTTCCTCTGATTTTTACACGGTGAGGACATCCGAGGCGGAGCTTATTTTTTCAGATAAATCTTACTTTTTCAGCTTGATCCGCGTTCGCAGTATTTGTGTTGTCACACCAAACCGCAACATTCATTATACTAATTTATTTGCTAAATGTCAACATTTATTTTTGTTACAAAACCTATCTGCGCAAAAAGCTCTGTGTATCACCTTTCGGTTTTCGCAAATGATATCAGTCCCCACCGATTAAATTTGAATCTTTGGTTCCCTGTCGTGCAGTGAAAACAAGATATGCTTTTTTATTAACACACGGTTTTTACTTTTTTCTTTCCGAGCCTGTCGGTTGCCGCGCCCCGACGCCCATCGCCTAACGGGCGATGGCAAAGCCGACCTGTCGGCTTTTGAAACCGTTTTTTTCGCAGACTTTTCAGCCAAAAGCCATCTTCATAAAAAACGGTTGCGTCGGGGCGCGGTAACCGACAGGCTCGGAAAGAAAAGCAGAGTTTACAGTGCAGTGCAAAAACAAACAACTTTTAAACTTGCGGTTTCTCTTATTGCAATTTCTCTCAGGTAAGCGATAATCAACGCAAATTAAAAGTTTCTATCGGTAATAAACTCCCCGAATTTAGACAAATTAAAGCTTATAAAAATCCCGTTTCTCAAGCTCCTTTCAAAAAATTTATAAATATTGTGGTGTTTAAGCTTGTGTTGTGTTATAATGAATGTTGTAAGCCGAAATAATAAAAGTATTTCATATTTTGGCACCGAATCTTCGATTTGGTAACAAATTTTCAAAGAAAATTCGACTATACCCATTGCAAAATCCTATATAACCGGCGCAAGCAGTTGCCGTAATAACGCAAAGCCCTGCTCTGTTGTTCGCTATAGGAAAATATCGAATATTCAACCCGACGGAGGAAGATATATGAACGTTACCACAACAAAAACGGGCGCGGCAGAAGTCCGATTTATCAAGGACAGCCGCTTTAAATCGGCACTGTTCACCGTAAATCTTTTGCTGCCTTTAAAAAAAGAGACCGTTACACAAAACGCAATGGCGGCGGCACTGCTGACCGAATGCTCCGCCGACTACCCTACACAGCGTGATCTAAGCGTTAAGCTGATGAGCATTTACGGCGCAAAGCTTGCATCATCTTCGGATAAGCTCGGCAGCTACCAAATGCTCACCTTCGTGCTGCGCTCGCTCGACAGCGAATACGGTATTGGCGGCGAGGACTGCCTGCTTGAGGGTTTGGAACTGCTTTACGGCTGCTTAACAAAGCCGCATTTCGATGAAAACGGTGTTTTTTGCAAAGAGGATGTTGAGCGCGTGCGCCGCCGTCACTGCGACAGGATCCGCGCTGCGATGAACGATAAACGTGTGTATGCAAAGGAACGCTGCACCGAGATTATGTATAAAGACGAGCCTTTCGGTATTCCTGAAACGGGATATTTGGAAACGGCGGAAAACGTTACGGCAGAAGAGCTTACCGAAGCATATCGCAGCTTTTTTGAAAACGCCGAGGTGCACATCGGTTTCGTCGGCAACAGTCTGCCGAAAAGCGCGGAAAAATTTGCACTTTTGTTTAAAAACGGAAATCATACTGTGCTGCCGAATCCCAAAACCGCTGTTGAAAAGCCGCAAAAGGTTACGGAGCGTCTCGGCATAACTCAGGGCAAGCTTGTTATGGGGTTCCGCCACTCGGTTACGGGCAGCGATCGCGAGACATATGTTAATATGGTTATGGCGGATATGCTCGGCGGCGGTCCTTACTCGTTGCTTTTCAACAATGTGCGCGAGAAAATGGGACTTTGCTACTACTGCTCGGCAGGTATCAACCGTCAGTTCGGCAGTATGCTTATACAAAGCGGTATTGACGATATCAATGCCGAAAAAGCTTACAACGCAATTTTAGAGCAGATAGAAAAGCTTAAAAACGGCGATTTTGACGACAGCCTTTTGGAATATTCAAAAAAAGGTATAATCGATTCCTTGGGCGGCGTTACCGACAGTGCTGCTTCAATGGATCTTTGGTATGAGCTGCGCTGTCTTCAAAAAGATCCCGTTTCACCCGAGGAGCTTACAGAGCTTATTAAAACAGTTACAAAGGAGCAGGTGACAAAAAGCGCTGCGGGTTTAAAGCTCGACACGGCATATTTCCTGCTTGGAAAGGAGAATGACAGCGATGAAGCAAACGTTTAAAAATGCCGCACTCGGCGAGGAATACGATGTATACACTCACGAAAGCGGACTGAAGATATATACACTCAGAAAAAGCGGTTATTCTTCTTGCTATGCCATTTTCGGCACAGCCTACGGCTCTGTTGACACCTGCTTTTCGGTGGGTGGAGATCCGATAACCGTGCCGGAGGGCATTGCACACTTTTTGGAGCACAAGCTTTTTGAATCTGAAGAGCTGGACGCCTTTGAGCTTTTTTCAAAAACGGGCGCCGACGCCAATGCTTACACAAGCTTTGACAGAACCTGTTATCTTTTCAACTGCACGGCAAATTGGAAAAAGAACCTTGAAATTTTGCTCGGGTTTGTAAGCTCTCCGTATTTTACCGCGCAGACCGTGCAAAAGGAGCAGGGTATAATCGGGCAGGAAATTCAGATGTATGAAGACGATCCCGATTGGCGTGTGCTTTTCAACCTGCTTTGCGCGCTTTATCACAACAATCCCGTTAAAATTGAGATTGCCGGCACAAGGCAGTCGATTGCGAAAATCACAGATAAGCTTTTATATGATTGCTATAACGCATTTTACAATCCGCAGAATATGTTTTTGTGCATTGTCGGCGATATCGACGGCGACGAGGTTTTTGATGTTGTTTGCAAAAATCTGAAGCCGCGCCCCGCCGTTGACCTTAAAAGACACGCCAAAGCCGAGCCGGATACAATTGTAAAACCGTATACCGAGCAGGCTCTCAGCGTTGCAAAGCCGCTGTTTATGATCGGCTTTAAGGACAAATCCGACACGGATTACCAAACGCTTAAACGCTCAATTGCTGTGGAGCTGCTGCTTGACACGCTGTTTTCAATCGCCTCTCCCCTTTACATCAGGCTGAATGAAAAAGGGCTGCTCTCTCAGCCGTTCGACTGCGAGTATTTTGACACAAGAAACACTGCGGTTTCGCTTATAGGCGGTGAATCCGACGACCCGAAGGCGGTATTTGAAGAAGTTAAAAAGGAAGTTGAGCGTGTAAAAGCCGAGGGAATCGACCGCGAGCTTTTTGATGCTGCCAAGCGCGGCAGGTACGGCGTGCGGCTTCAAGGCTTCGACCGCGTTGAAAACATTTGCGGTGCGCTTTGCGAATGTGCCGTGCGCGGAACGGGACTGTTTGAAAGCGAGGAAATTTTAAAATCAATAACAGCAGAGGAAGCCGAAAAAGCGCTCGACGCATTTTGTGCGGACAAATGCGCGCTCTCGGTTATCGTTCCGCAGAAAGGTGATGCAAAACAATGAACACCGTAACATTTTTCGGACTGACATTTGACCTTAATCCCGTTGCATTTACAATACCCGTCGGCAGCGGCTGGGACGTTTATTGGTACGGCATATGTATAGCAGTCGGCTTTTTGCTTGCTTTCCTTTACGGAATCAAGCGTGCACCGCTGCTTAACATCAACACCGATCGTTTGCTTGACGGCATTATAATAACCGTGCCGCTGGCAATTGTTTTTGCAAGAGCTTATTACCTTCTGTTTTACAGTCCGTCCACATTTTTCAAAGACTTCTTAAAAATACACGAGGGCGGACTGGCGATATACGGCGGAATTATAGGTGCGGTTATCGGTATAATAATCTCCTGCAAAACAAGGGGTCTTAAGTTTCTTGACTGTCTTGACCTCACCGCTCCCTGCCTGCTTATCGGTCAGGCAATAGGTCGTTGGGGCAACTTTTTCAATCAAGAGGCTTTCGGCACTAACACCACCTGGTTTACCGGAATGTACTCAACCGGCACCAGCGGTACATATGAGCATATTGTGGCAATGAATAACCCCGCACTCGACCCCACGAAGCCTGTGCACCCCTGCTTTTTATATGAATCGGTGCTGTGCATTATAGGCTTCTTCATTCTTAACCACCTTGTTAAGCGACGCAAATTCCGCGGTGAAATTGCGCTTTGGTACGGCGTTTGGTACGGCGCTATCCGTTTCTTTATTGAAGGCATTAGAACAGACAGCTTGATGCTCGGCAACGTGCGTGTTTCGCAAATACTTTCTCTGCTGTTGGTTATAGCGTGTGCCGCAGCGCTTTTTGCAGTGACACGTCGCAAAAAAGAAAAAGCGGAGAGCGGAAATTATGAAAATGTTTTCGAAACCGATATAGGGAACGATGTTTCCTTTACTCTTGCCGATGTTGAAAAGCTTGAAAAAGCTGATGAAAGCCGCAGTGAATCAGCTGAAGAAAACGCTTCGGAAAACACAGACGAAAACACTGACAAATCAGGCGTTGAGATTACCGACAGCTCCGATGAAAACAATACGTCGGACAAAGCATAAATCCCTGACAGCGAGGACTTACGAAAACCGAGAATAACAAAAGGAGTTTTTAACCTTGGCAAATATAATTGACGGAAAAGCTGTATCGGCACAGCTTAAAGAAGAAATTAAAAGAAAAACCGAGCAGTTAATTAAAAAGGGCGTAAAACCCGGTCTTGCAGTTATAATTGTGGGAAATGACCCGGCTTCGGCAATATATGTTAAAAACAAAGAGAAGGCGTGCGAGCTTGTGGGATTTTACAGCGAAAAAATCGAGCTGCCGGAAAATACAACGCAGGAAAATCTGCTTGAAATTATTGAAAAGCTTAACAGCCGTGCGGATATAAACGGCATTTTGTGCCAACTGCCGCTGCCAAAGCACATCGACGAAAAGGCTGTTATAAACGCAATATCGCCGAAAAAGGACGTTGATGCTTTTCATCCGGAAAACGTTGGGCATATTATGGTTGGAGATTACGATCTGCTGCCATGCACCCCTGCCGGAATTATGGAGCTGCTTCGTGCAACAAATACTGAAATCGAGGGTAAAAACTGCGTTGTTATAGGGCGCAGCAACATAGTCGGAAAGCCTATGGCAATGCTGCTGCTGCACGCAAACGGCACTGTTACCGTTTGCCACAGCAGAACAAAAAATCTTTCCGAAATCACAAAAACCGCGGATATTTTGGTTGCGGCCGTCGGCAAAGCAAATTTTGTTACGGCGGATATGGTAAAACCGGGCGCGGTCGTTATAGACGTGGGTATGAACCGCACGGAAAACGGTCTTAAAGGCGATGTTGACTTTGAAAGTGTTGAAAAAAAGGCATCGGCAATAACTCCTGTTCCCGGAGGTGTCGGACCGATGACAATTGCGGTTTTAATGAAAAACACACTTACCGCAGCACTTAAACAAAACGGCATTTGCGAGGAGGAGCTTAAATGACCAAGAGGCAACGTGTTCTTTTAGCTCTTGCCGCGGCAGTCTTTGCTCTGCTTATCGCTGTCGTGTTTATTTACAGACAGACAGGCATTAAAAAAAACGTTAAAATTACATACCCCGACGGTTACACCGTTATAACTCCCGACAATGCCGCTTCAAATGAGGAGCTTGCAAATAAGCTTGGCTACGGCGCTCAGTCACTTGAAAAATATATGAATCAGCGCGGAATACAGTCGGTTGCCATAAACGGAGACAACAGCCGACAAATGCGCCTTACCTGCCGCCAGACCGACTTAAGCTCTGAGCTTAAGGATATATCCTCAATGCCTAAAAGCGAGCTTGAAACGGTGGCGCAAAAGCTGATACCGAATGCCCCGTTTGAGACGGTTACGGCAGGAGGAAAAACCTATTTGCGCACCCAAACCGAGGAAAAGAATGACGGCGGCAGCTATTGCAGCTTGCAGTATGTTACAATTTCCGGCGGCAAATATTACTGCTTTAATTATTATGGCTCATCTGCAAAACTCAGTGCTGAAGAAGAACAGCTTGCGCTTAACGTGCTTGCAACACTTAAAACACCTTCGGACAAGCTTTTTAAAAGCGGAGATACCTTAAGAATCGTTTACATTACTCTTATAACCGCAGTTATAATAACAGGTCTTGCGGCAATTATACTTTTGTGCAGATCTCTTGCCAGAGATTTTGCAGCACGAAAAGCTGCAAATGACGAAAACGACGGACATATTAAACGTCGCAAAAGATAATTTTCGTTTTTGGTATTTTAAAGGGTACAAAAAGGCGTTGGATACGATAGGTAAAGCCGCTTAAAGTCGGCTGTGTCTTTTTAAAATTACATTCGTTTAAACTGTCTTTTGAACAGCCGCCGACCGACATCGCAGCCAAGCCCCCCGACGCAACCGTTTTTTATAAAACGACTGCGCCGAAACGGTTTTTAAGAAAAAACGGTTTGAAAGCCGCACGCAAACCCTGCCGGTTTTGCGTGCGGCTTTCGGCATCGCCCGAAGGCAATGCGCGTCGGGGCGCGGGCTGTGCTGTCGGTCGGCGGCTCTCTCTCGTGCCGATTCGCAAAAACAACTTTTTATTCACTTTGTACAGCTGTATCAAAGCTTTAGATACGCCGATTTTTGCAGAGTGTAAAATTTCCTTGACTAAAGCGTTTTAAAGGGATATAATATTTATGGCAGTTTGTCCTTTTTTTAAAACACTTTAAAGCGACGTCGGGCTGCCGAAATACAGATAAATAAAAACAAAATAAAAGGAGCAGGGTCATTATTATGAAAGCATTGATCCTTAACTCGGGTATGGGCAAGCGCATGGGTTCGCTTACCAGCGAGCACCCGAAATGTATGACCGAGATTTCCGAAAGCGACACCATTTTAAGCCGTCAGCTTAAGCTGATTGCCGCAGCAGGCATTAAGGAAGTTGTTATGACCACGGGCGCTTTTGACGAGGTTTTGGTTAACTATTGCAATTCACTCAATATTCCGCTTGACATAACCTTTGTTAAAAACCCGAAATATGCAGAAACAAACTACATCTATTCAATCTACTGTGCGAAGGACAAGCTGCGCGGCGACGATATTGTTATGATGCACGGAGATCTGGTTTTTGAGGGCAAGGTTTTCAATGACGTTGTTTTAAGCGACGGCAGCTGTATGACTGTGAGCTCTACCGTTGACCTTCCGGAAAAAGACTTTAAAGCAGTTATAAACGGCGATAAGATCACCGCCGTCGGTATTGAATTTTTCGAAAATGCCGTTACTGCACAGCCTCTTTACCGCCTTGCCGAAAGCGACTTCGGAATGTGGCTCAACAAAATTGATGAGTTCTGCGAAAATAATAACACCGGTGTTTACGCCGAAAATGCCTTTAACGAGATATCGGACAAGCTTAACCTCAAGCCGCTTGATGTGAGAAACGAGCTTTGCTGCGAGATTGACACACCCGAAGATCTCAGCGAGGTTACCGTTAAGGTGAGGGAAGCTATGAGAAAAACTGTTTATATGTGCGTTTCCGCAGATATGGTTCACAGCGGTCATATCGCAATAATACGCAAGGCGTCGGCTTTAGGCAGACTTACCGTTGGCGTTTTGTCCGACGAGGCTGTTGCCAGCTACAAGCGTTTTCCGCTTATGCCGTTTGAAGAAAGAAAGGCTCTCTTTGAAAGCATTGCAGGTGTAGACAAAGTCATCGAGCAAAAAACACTGAGCTACAAAGATGTTATAAATGAATTAAAACCTGATTTTGTTGTGCACGGCGACAATTGGAAGGAAGGCTTCCAAAAGCCTGTGCGCGAAGAGGTGACATCTCTGCTTGCCTCTTACGGCGGACAGCTTGTTGAATATCCTTATTCAAAGGACGCTAAATACAAGGAGCTTGAGGCAAACGCTACCGCCCATCTTTCAATTCCGGATATTCGCCGCGGCAGATTAAGAAAGCTGCTCGCTATGAAGCCAACTGTAAGCATTTTGGAGGCTCACAGCGGTATAACCGGTCTTATTTGCGAAAAAACCACTGTTTATCAAGACGGAAAAGCATATCAGTTTGACGGTATGTGGGTTTCCTCTCTTTGCGATTCAACCGCAAAAGGCAAGCCTGATATAGAGCTTGTTGATATGTCGTCCCGCCTTCGCACGATCGACGATATTATGGAGGTTACCACAAAGCCGATTATTCTTGACGGCGACACCGGCGGACTTACCGAGCACTTTGTTTACAACGTTAAAACG
>USAR01000050.1 GCA_900552605.1 uncultured Oscillospiraceae bacterium
CATACTTATATCGTTGCACAGCTTTAAAAAAGGTTACATATCCAAGCTTCATTGGCACGATTTCTTTGAGCTTGAAATTGTCCTTGCAGGTAATGGGCTGCACACATTAAATGATAAACAGTATGAAATATCGCCCGGCAGCGCTTATCTTCTTACGTACAACGATTTTCATTTACTGAATTCTCTGTCGGATTTAAAATTACTTAACATAGCTTTTGTTTCAAATGCAGTTAGCAAGGAACTGCTCCAAGCGGTTTCAACCGGTGGTATTTCCTTGCTTGGCTGCAATGAGTTAGACTCTGTGACGGAAAGGCTGGAATTATTGGAGCATACAAAAAACAAAGACGTAAATATATATGATATATTAAGCAGATGCTTTTTAGAAGAACTCATAATAAGAATTATTCTTAAGCATACCGCGACAGGCTGTGCTCAAACCCCTTCTGCCGTCCAGCGTTGCATTATGATAATCGCTGAAAATTTCCGCGATGATATATCTCTTGAATGTGTTGCAAAGAAACTGTTTTTATCACCGAATTACCTTGGATTACTGTTTAAAAGGGCGGTCGGCAGTTCATTCAGAGGTTATTTGAATGCCCTTCGCACACGTTGTGCTTGCAATTTGTTGGCCACTACTGACAAATCTGTTAAAGAAATTGCATCGTATTGCGGATACAATTCTTTTGAACACTTCACTTACACTTTCAAAAAGAATATGCAATTGTCGGCAAATGAATACAGAAAAAAGGTAAAATTTATTATTTATACCGATACTCATTAAAAAACACCGCACATAACAGCTAATTGTTATATGCGATGTTTTTCTATAATCGTTATCCCTAATACGGCGGCTTTAATGCTCTTATACATATCCTGCATCTGCATATCAATACCGGCTATCTTATCTGCAACCTCAAGCATTTCTTCGTTAACACCCTTCGCCTCCTCGACTTATAGGCTTTACACTTTATATCGTGCTCAAGACTCGACCAAAATTCCATCGCAATTGTGCTGATCTGTATTTACGGATTGATATACTCTTTGCTTTCGGAAAGATATACAGGTACGCGATTTTCAAGGTGCCATGAGCGATAGCCGTTATAATCAGGTATTTTTATGTAATCTTGAGTTTTAAGAATTTCACATCCTCGTGTCGCTCAAACATATCCGCATTGCGGCAAATCCATAAATATTTTTAAGCGCTATATATTCCTTAGCAGTTGAAGAACATTTAAAACAGCGATGTCGACTGTCAAATCTCAACATTCACAGCCTATTCAGCAGTTTTGTGATATTTAACAATTTATTGCAATTATTATTGTGCAAAAAGCGGTATTGCATTTTATTGCTCTTTGTGATAATATGACAAACGTAAATAAAGCTTTCAAAACGGCTTACAATGCGGTTTCGGCTGCTTGGATAAAAAAGGAATGTGTTGCTATGTTTTACAAAAAAAATAATACTGAAAGGCTAAATGATTCTCTGTTTCAAAACCCTACTTCCGAATACCGCGGTGCACCCTTTTGGGCGTGGAACTGCAGGCTTGAAAAAGAAGAGCTTCTTCGTCAGATCGACATATTCAAAGAAATGGGCTTAGGCGGTTTTCATATGCATGTAAGAACAGGTATGGCAACCAAGTATTTAAGCGATGAATATATGGACTTTATAAAAGCCTGCACAAATAAAGCAAAGCAGGACGAAATGCTTGCTTACCTTTATGATGAGGACAGGTGGCCGTCAGGCTCTGCCGGTGGATATGTTACAGCCGAAAGCGATGAATACCGCAAAAAAATGCTGCGTCTTACCACCGTGCCTTACGTCAGTTCTAACAAAGCAGCTGTGCAACCCGGCTACGGCACTGAAAATTTGCGCACTGAAGAAGGAACATATCTCACCTGTTTCGATATAGTGCTCGATGAAAACGGCTGTCTTAAAAGCTATAAAGTCATTGAAAAAGACGACAACGCAGAGGGAACAAAATGGTATGCCTATGTTGACCTTGGCGAGAAATCCACATGGTTTAACAATCAGTCTTATATAGACACGCTATCGAAGCCGGCAATGGACAGGTTTATCGACATTACCTATAATGCATACTTAAAGTCTGTGGGTGATGAGTTCGGTAAAACAGTGCCGTCCATCTTCACGGATGAGCCGCAGGTTTCAATGAAAGACAGGCTTGAGTATTCAACCGATAAAAAAGACGTTACCATTCCTTGGACCACTACCCTGCCCGAGACCTTCAAAAAAGCATACGGCGTTGATTTGGTGAGCCATATACCTGAGATTTTTTGGGAACTGCCGAACGGCGAGGTTTCACAGGTAAGATATCAATACCACGACCACGTTGCAGAACGCTTTGCCGAAGCATTTGCCGACAACTGCGGAAAATGGTGCGGCGAGCACGGCATTATGCTTACAGGTCATATGATGGAAGAACAAAATCTTATATCGCAGACCCGCGCACTTGGAGAAGTTATGCGCAATTATCGCGGTTTCCAACAGCCCGGCATTGATATACTCTGTGCAGGACGCGAGCTTACAACCGCCAAGCAGGCACAGTCTGCCGTGCACCAATACGGCAGAGAGGGTATGCTTTCTGAGCTTTACGGCGTAACCGGCTGGGATTTCGACCTGCGTTCGCATAAGCTGCACGGTGATTGGCAGGCAGCATACGGCGTTACCGTGCGCGTGCAGCACCTTTCCTGGGTATCAATGAAGGGCGAAGCTAAACGCGACTATCCGGCATCTATCAGCTATCAGTCGCCGTGGTATAAGGAATATCATAATGTTGAAGATCATTTTGCAAGAGTAAACACCGCTCTTACCCGCGGCAAGCCTTTGGTTAAAGTCGGCGTTATTCATCCTGTTGAAAGCTGTTGGCTGCATTGGGGACCAAATGATCTGCAAGGCAGTACTTTGGATGAGCTTAACAAAAACTTTTTAAACTGTGCAAAGTGGTTTGCAGAAATGCTGATAGACTATGACTACATCAGCGAATCTCTTTTACCGTCGCTGTGCAAAAATGGCGGTGCCCCGCTTAAAGTGGGCAAAATGGAATATGATGCCATTGTTGTTCCGGGCTGCGACACTCTGCGCTCAACAACGCTGCAACGACTTGAGGAATTTAAAAACGCCGGCGGCAAGCTTATATTTATGGGCAAGGCTCCCCGTTTTTGCGATGCCGTGCGCTCCGACCGCGGCGAAAAGCTGCTTGAAAAGAGCACACATATTGACTTTACAAAGAATTCGCTTTGCGACGCATTGGAAGATGAAAGACTGTTGAAGGTAAGATATTCCGACGGCAGAGCAGCCGACCGTTATTGCCACCAGCTGCGCCGCGACGGAGATGGTGTTTGGCTGTTCTTGGCACAGTGCACCGATCCCGAAAGCCGCTATGTTTCAAAATGCTACTCGCTGCAAATCGCTCTGCGCGGTGAATATGATGTTACACTTTACAACACCGAAAACGGCGATATAACTCCGCTTGAAAGCCGCTTGCAAAACGGATTTACCGTATTTGATTACAACCTTTACGACTACGGCAGCTTGCTGATTTACTATTCACCGAGGACTGCAGCTGACAGCGATGTTTGCAAAAAAAGTGAAACAAAGGCAGTTGCCGAGAAAAAGCAGATTGCAACACCCTACGAAACCGAATTTACTCTTTCGGAGCCGAATGTTGTGCTGCTCGATATGGCTGAATTCAAGCTTGATGACGGCGATTATGAACCGACTGAGGAAATACTGCGGCTCGACTCCAAGCTGCGTGAAAGGCTTGGAATGAATCTTGCAGGCGGATTTGTGGCACAGCCGTGGACTATGCCGGATGAAGTGCCGCAGCATACCGTTACCCTACGCTTTACCATCGAAACCGAAATAGAGGTTAACGACGCAGAACTGGCGCTTGAGGACGCCGATAAAGCGGTGATAAAGCTTAACGGCAAGCAGATTGAAAAGAAGATAGACGGCTGGTATGTTGATAAATCGATTGAAAAAGTAAGATTGCCTATACTTGAAATCGGCACGCATTATTTAGAAATATCTCTGCCGTTCGGGGAAAGAACCAATACAGAGTGGTGCTATCTGCTCGGAACATTCGGTGTTGAAGTAAAAGGCAGAAAGAAAACTATTAAGGCGTTGCCGAAAACTCTTTGCTTTGGCGATATTGTGCCGCAGGGTCTCCCCTTCTACGGTGGAAACGTTACATACAAGCTGCCTGTAAAAGCTCACAAAAAACCGCTTACACTGCACGTTCCGCACTATGTCGGCGGTATAGTTACAGCAGAAGTAAACGGCAAAAAGCAAGCTGTTATGACTCCGCCTTATAACGCCGTGCTTGAGCCGTGCGACAAGGACTGCACCGTTGAGCTTACGCTTTACGGCAATCGCTTTAACTCATTCGGTCAGGTGCACGCAACCGATATTACATTCAGATGGATCGGCCCCCAGCTTTGGCGCACCAAGGGCGACGAGTGGAGCTACGAATATCTGCTTAGAAAAACCGGCATATTCTCTTCACCCGTGCTTTTTGAAGAGAAATAGAGTTTAACACAGATTAAAACGCTGCGCCCAAAATTCCGCAATACGGCTTTCGTGCGCAGTGAAAAAGAGTATTTTAAATTAAAAACGGCAAACGGCCGTACCGAAAGGCACAGCCGTTTACCAAAGAGAGTGTTTATCAAAATATTAGGAATAATTAAAATGATACAACGACAAAGCGATTTAACATAACTGATACCGCTTTATCGATAACGATGATATCATATACCACAAAACGCCAATATACAAGTGAATATCCTGCTAAAAATATAGACAAACCTGCTACTATTTGGCGTCGATTGTAAAATATCAAAAAAACAAACAAATTCTTTGCTGCATTAACGGACAATTTTAGCAATATTTAAGGAGAAGTTGAATGAAGACAACATACCACGGTAATGTGCGCGATGTAAGCGATATTGAATCGGATAGCTTTTTGAAAGTTAACATCTGCGGCGTTTCCGCATACAGCCTCGGCGACTACACCACCATTCGCGAACGAGGAAGACGCGACTACCAGCTGATGTATATCCGAAAGGGTAAAATTAAAATCGATGTGTTAGATAAAACTGTCACACTTCCTGCCGGAAGTGTGATTATATACCATCCACACGAGCCGCAGCGATATACATATGAAAAGAAAGACAAATATGAATGCACATGGGTGCACTTTTCGGGAACCATAGTTGAAAAAATGCTGAAAGACCTTGGCATATTTGAAAAACGAGTTTTCAAGGTTAACGATGTTTCAACTCTTGAAGATCTGCTTGCCGGAATTCTGCCTGAGCACAGACTGCAGCGACCCGGCTATGAATACAACGAAGCAGCACTTATTATTGAGGTGCTCTGTCTGCTTTCAAGAAACGAAAGAGAAACGGTTTATGAATACAGTACATCGCGCCAAAAAATAGAGGGTGTACTGATTGAAATGGAAAGAAATGTTACGGGAAGCTTTCCTTTGGAAGAATACGCAAAGAGAATCCATCTTTCACCGGGCAGGTTTGCTCACCTTTTTACAGAGACTGTGGGAATGTCTCCGCACAGATATATGATTACGCTCAAGCTAAAAAAAGCCAAACAACTGCTGCGACAAACCGACCACAGTGTCAGGGAGATTGCAGAGCTCAGCGGTTTCGGCGATCCGATGTATTTTTCGCGTATTTTTAAAAAATACAACGGATTTACGCCTATGCAGTATCGCAAGTCAAACTCAAACGCTGAATAAATCATCGTTAATATGTGCAACAACATCGTTGCTTTTTATATTTACTTTCTATTTCAAGGTGTTATAATCGCCCTATCGGATTTCAATAAAAACGGAGGGCAATTTTTATGTATTTAAAAGAAGAATATCTGTACAGACACCCAGAGAATCCAATAATTAAACCGGCAGATTTTGAGGATGCTTATGCAACGTTTAACTGCGGGCAAACAATTTATAAAGGCAAAACCATTCTGTTGGTTGCTGTTCAACACAAAAGTTTCCCGTCTCCCTGTATTCACGTTGCCGAAAGCGACGACGGAGTACATTTTACAATTCGCAAAGAACCGTTTATAACTCGTTCTGAAAACAGCGACTTTAAGCAGCTTGACACGTGGACTATCGACCCGAGAGTTACATATATTCCTGAGGATGATATATATTACATTACGCGACCTCTTGATTCATCATGGGGAACTGCTGCTCTTCTTTGCAGAACTAAAGATTTTGAAACATATGAGGAAATGGATATAATAGCACTTCCCCACAACCGCGTTCCGTGCATTTTCGGCGGAAAGGTCAACGGTAAATACGTGCGCCTTGACAGGCCTAATCCTAAAAGCAACGGTGACGGTGACGGTGGCGGAAGACTTTGGATTTCTTTTTCAAATGACCTTATTCATTGGGGTGAACACAGACCGCTGCTCGCACCGTTCACACTGTGGAATTGGACTAAAATCGGACCGACGCCGCCCGTTAAAACCAAAGATGGCTGGTTTTCTGTAATCCACGGTGTCACAAACAGCTGTTCCGGCAGGCGTTACAGCATTGGCGCTATGCTTTTAGACCTTGAAGATCCAACAAAAATAATCGGTAAAACAATGAAGCCGATTCTTACCCCCGATGCACCGTATGAATATATGGGCACTGTTCCAAATGTTGTATTTCCCTGCGGTTTTATTGCTGATGAGGAAAAGGACGAACTGAAGGTTTACTACGGTGCTGCCGACACGTATGTGGGTCTTGCGAGCGGAAGGCTAAGTGAAGTTATCAACCTTTGCAAAGATCGTTGAAAAGAAAGATCACAGAAGAGATTAAGAAAAAATTGCATATTTTTTCCAAAAAGGACTTGACAAATCAAAAAAACGGTGCTAAAATAACACCCATAAAGCGACAAGGAAGCCGCGGACATTATGTGTCTGTGGCTTTTTGTTTTTTACATTAAAGTTGCGACAAGGGCGTCGTTATGGATTATCCGTAAATACCCTTGTCGCTTTTTTTATTATTTATGTGCAGTCGTTAAAATTTCAATATAAAACGGCGGCACAAAAGAAAGGAAGCATTCATTATGAGCAAAGTAACAGACATCTTCTCCTCGATGGTATTCGATGACAGCACAATGGAGGCGCGGCTTCCTAAAGACGCCTACAAAAAGCTGCAAAAGACCATTAAAGACGGCAAACACCTTGACCCCGAGGTTGCATCGGTAGTTGCGAACGCAATGAAGGATTGGGCAATTGAGAAAGGTGCAACCCATTTCACCCACTGGTTCCAACCGATGACAGGTATTACCGCCGAAAAGCACGACAGTTTTATTTCTCCTAAAGGCGGCAAGGTTATTATGGAGTTTTCAGGGAAAGAACTGATAAGAGGTGAACCCGACGCTTCTTCTTTCCCTTCAGGCGGTCTTCGTGCCACATTTGAAGCAAGAGGCTACACAGCTTGGGACGCAACATCTTATGCGTTTATTAAAGAGGGTGTTCTTTGCATACCAACAGTATTCTGTTCCTACGGCGGCGAGGCGCTTGACCAAAAAACCGCACTCCTTCGCAGTATGGAGGCAATCAGCCGTCAGGCAGTGCGAGTACTGAAGCTTTTCGGAAATGACGATGTTAAATCGGTTAAAACCACTGTCGGTCCCGAGCAGGAATACTTCCTTGTTGATAAAAACCTTTATGATAAGAGGAAAGACCTTATTTACACAGGCAGAACCCTGTTTGGCGCAAGAGCCCCTAAAGGACAAGAGCTTGACGACCACTATTTCGGCACGATAAAGCCCCGTGTTGCCGAGTTTATGAAAGACCTTAACGATGAGCTTTGGAAGCTTGGGGTGCTTGCCAAAACCGAGCATAACGAGGTGGCTCCGGCACAGCACGAAATGGCGCCGATATTCACAACCACAAACATTGCGGCAGACCACAACCAGCTTACAATGGAGCTTATGCAAAAGGTTGCAAAACGTCACGGTATGATTTGCTTGCTCCATGAAAAGCCGTTTGCGGGAGTTAACGGCAGCGGCAAGCACAACAACTGGTCAATTTCCACCGACACCGGAGTCAACCTGCTTGAGCCCGGCGAGACGCCTTATGAAAACGCTCAGTTCCTGTTGTTCCTTTGCGCAGTTATTAAAGCGGTTGACGAATATCAGGATCTTTTAAGAATCTCTGTTGCATCTGCCGGAAACGACCACCGTCTCGGCGCAAACGAAGCGCCGCCTGCAATTGTTTCAATGTTCCTCGGCACAGACCTTTCGGAAATACTTACCGCAATTGAAAAGGACGAAAAATATGAAGCCGGTCAAAAGGATCTTATGAAAATCGGTGTTCACACCCTTCCGAAATTCCCGAAGGACACAACCGACCGCAACCGTACAAGCCCGTTTGCGTTTACAGGCAACAAGTTCGAGTTCAGAATGTTGGGTTCCGCAGCATCAATATCCTGCACCAACACAGTGCTAAACACATCGGTTGCAGAAGAGCTTGCGGAGTTTGCCGATAAGCTTGAAAATGCAAAGGACTTTGAAGCGGAACTGCACGAGCTTATTAAGAAAACCATTAAAGAGCACAAGCGCATAATCTTTAACGGGGACGGATATGATGACGCTTGGGTAACCGAAGCCACAAAACGCGGTCTTCTCAACCTTAAAACCACACCCGACGCACTCGCTCATATGCTTG
>USAR01000051.1 GCA_900552605.1 uncultured Oscillospiraceae bacterium
TTGGTTGACGACGAAAGAAAGCCACACACACTGCGCGGACTTATTGACTTTAATTTTAAAGAGGACGGTGGTATTCCGCTAAGCGAAGTTGAGCCTGCAAGTAAGATTGTTAAACGCTTTAAAACAGGTGCTATGTCTTACGGCTCAATCTCCGAAGAAGCTCACACCTGTATGGCGATTGCAATGAACCGCTTGGGCGGTAAATCAAACTCAGGTGAGGGCGGCGAGGATCCGCTGCGTTTCGGAACGGAAAAAAACAGCGCAATCAAGCAGGTTGCTTCAGGCAGATTCGGCGTTACAAGCGAATACCTTTGCAGTGCAGATGAAATACAAATTAAAATGGCTCAGGGTGCAAAACCGGGTGAAGGCGGACATCTTCCGGGCAAAAAGGTATATCCGTGGATTGCGAAAACGAGATATTCAACCCCGGGCGTTGCTCTTATCTCTCCTCCCCCACATCACGATATCTACTCGATTGAAGACTTGGCGCAGCTGATTTACGACCTTAAAAATGCAAACCGCAGTGCACGCATTTCCGTCAAGCTCGTTTCGGAAGCGGGCGTCGGTACAATTGCGGCCGGTGTTGCAAAAGCCGGCGCAGGCGTTGTGCTTATTTCCGGTTATGACGGCGGCACGGGAGCCGCCCCTAAAAGCTCTATACACAACGCAGGCTTGCCTTGGGAATTGGGACTGAGCGAAGCACATCAGACGCTTGTTAAAAACGGATTGCGCTCAAGAGTGCGCCTTGAAACCGACGGAAAGCTTATGAGCGGTCGCGATGTTGCGATTGCCTGTATGCTTGGAGCGGAGGAATTCGGCTTTGCTACAGCACCTCTGGTTTCTATGGGTTGCGTTATGATGCGAGTTTGCAACCTTGACACTTGCCCTGTCGGCATTGCAACGCAAAACCCGGAACTGCGAAAACGTTTTTGCGGAAAGCCGGAATATGTAATGAATTTTATGCTGTTCATTGCAGAAGAGCTGCGTGAGATTATGGCAAAGCTCGGTATACGTACCGTTGATGAGCTTGTAGGCAGAACAGACCTGCTGCTTGCGCGCAAAAACCGCATTACCGATCGCGCGGACACGGTTGATCTATCATCGCTTATTTCATCTTGCGACCCTGTGCATTATAACAGCGGCGATAAATTTGACTTTAAGCTTGAAAGCACACTTGACGAAAACCTGCTGCTGCCGAGCTTTACCCCTTACTTCAAAAAGAAAAAGCCGCACAGTGTATCAGCCGAGGTTTCTAGCACAAACCGCACATTCGGCACAATTTTAGGCTCGGTTATTACCAAAACCTTCGGAACATCGCTTGAAAACGATACCTATACCGTTAACTGTATCGGCGGCGGCGGTCAAAGCTTCGGTGCGTTTATTCCGAAGGGGCTCACCCTTAACCTTACGGGCGACGCTAACGACTATTTCGGCAAAGGTCTTTCGGGCGGCAAGCTGATCGTGAAGCCGCAGGAATGCTCGTGCTTTAAGGCTGAAGAAAACATTATAATCGGCAACGTTGCACTTTACGGCGCAACCTCGGGCGAAGCATATATCAACGGTATTGCAGGCGAGCGTTTCTGCGTTAGAAACTCGGGTGCGTATGCTGTGGCCGAAGGCTGCGGCGACCACGGATGCGAGTATATGACGGGCGGCAGAGTTGCAATTCTTGGAAAAACCGGCAAAAACTTTGCTGCAGGTATGAGCGGTGGCATCGCCTATGTTTTGGACGAAGACCACGACCTTTACCTGCGCTTAAACAAGCAGATGGTTACAATGACTGCAGTAACGGAACGTCACGACGCGCTTGAGCTTCGCGAACTTATTGAAAACCACGTTAAAGCAACGGGTTCGGCTGTGGGCAAAAAAATACTTGCCGACTTTGAAAATTATCTTGGTTCTTTCAAAAAAATCATACCGGATGATTATCAAAAAATGCTTGTTGCCATAGGTAAGCTAGAAGAAAAAGGTATGCCATACGAACAGGCAAAGCTTGAGGCATTTTACGCAACGCAGGCAAAGTGAGGAAGTGAGAAAATGGGAAAACCAACAGGCTTTTTGGAATACGAACGAAAAACAAACGCTTTATCAAAGCCGAAAGAAAGAATTAAAAGCTTTAATGAATTTAAAAAGCCGTGCGATATGGCGGAGAGAAAATGCCAGGCGGCAAGATGTATGAACTGCGGTGTGCCGTTTTGTCAATCAGGTGCGGTTTTCGGTAATATGGTAAGCGGTTGCCCTTTACACAATCTTATTCCTGAATGGAATGATGAAATATACAACGGCAATTGGCATGAGGCGCTTTCGCGTTTGCTTAAAACCAACAACTTTCCCGAGTTTACAGGAAGGGTGTGCCCTGCTCTTTGCGAAGCTGCCTGCACCTGCTCTATGAACGGTGATGCGGTTACCGTGCACGACAATGAGCTTGCTATTATCGAAAACGGATTTGCAAACGGTTGGATAACGCCGAAACCACCGAAAGTGAGAAGCGGAAAAAAAGTTGCAGTTATAGGCTCAGGTCCGTCAGGACTTGCTGCCGCAGATCAGCTTAACCGCCGCGGTCATTCGGTAACTGTTTTTGAGCGTGAGGATAATTTCGGCGGACTTCTGCGATACGGCATACCGAATATGAAACTTAACAAAAGCGTTATCGACCGCCGCATTAAGCTGATGCAAGCGGAATGTGTTGAGTTTAAAAGCGGATTTGACGCATTCAAAAAAACAAACTCGGAAAAATTGCTTGCCGATTTCGATGCGATTGCCTTTTGCTGCGGCAGCAAGAAACCGAGGAAGTTGAATGTTGAAAACGAGCATGCCGACGGCGTTTTGTTTGCCGTTGATTACCTTTCGGAAATAACAAGAGTGGTTACCGGGGAAACAGACAAAGCAAAGTTTACCGCAAAAAATAAAAATGTTATAATTGTGGGTGGAGGCGATACAGGAAACGACTGCGTCGGAACCGCTATTCGAGAGGGTTGCAAATCGGTTACTCAGCTTGAAATGATGAAAAAGCTGCCGGATAAGCGCACCGCAAGCAATCCTTGGCCTCAATGGCCAAAGGTCTGCAAGACCGATTACGGTCAGCAAGAGGCGATTGCTGTTTTCGGCAATGATCCGCGTGTTTACGAAACAACGGTTAAAGAAATCAAAACCGATAAAAACGGAAAGATTTGCTCTGTTACAACGGTTATGCTTAAAAGTGAAATCGACAAAAAGACAGGTAGATTGCTTTTTAATCAGGTTGCGGGAAGCGAAAAAGAACTGCCTTGCGAGCTGTTGCTTATTGCCGCAGGCTTTATTGGATGTGAAGACGGTATTTTCAGCACTTACTCGATTGAGCCATCAAACAAAGGCACTGTAAAAACCGCAGACGGCTCTCATCGCATTGCCGACACAAAGCTTTTTGCAGCAGGTGACGCAAGGCGAGGTCAATCTCTTGTTGTATGGGCGATAAGCGAAGGCAGAAACTGTGCAAAAGAAATTGATACATTCCTTATGGGATATTGAGAACTACTGTTTTAACGACACCGTGTGAAAATCACAGCACGGTGCCGTTTTTTTGTATTTAAAATATTGTGATAAACCGCCTGAAAAGCAGCAAAGCCGCGCCGTGGCGCGACCGGTTTTTGAAATTCAAAAATCCGGTCTTCAAAAAACGTATGCAAAACCTGCATTTTGCATACGTTTTTTCCATTGCTTCGCAATGGGCGCCACGGCGCAGCCTTGCTGCTTTTCGGCGGTTTTCTAAATCTCAGCACAGTGTAAGACATAATCAATTTTTAATCAAGCAAAGATTTATAATTATTTTGCGCGTTTTTTGTCGGTTGAAAAAACACAGATGCTGTGTTACAATACAAATATAAAGATATTTTGCTGAATTTTGTCACAATTAACGCTGTCCGCCGCAACGATTTAGCGGTGTTACCGGCAATAAATGCTCTAAAAAAAGTTATTAAACCCCGTTGTTCGGAGATGATATATTTATGAGAGATATCTTGTTTATACTGCTTGAGTACCTTTTTGGGAGTGTGCTTTTTGCACGTGTGTTCTGCATACTTTTTAAAAAGAAAGACCTGACGCAAAATGCTGATGACCACAACCCCGGAACTGCAAACGCCTATATTTACGGCGGCTTTGCCTGCGGCACATCAACGCTTATTTGCGATATTCTTAAAGGCTTTATTCCCGTTTTTCTTTATCTTTCAAATCCGATAGGATCGCTTTTCCCGTTTGTTTTGGCAGCGCCTGTTATTGGACACGCTTTTTCTGCATTCAACCGCTTCGGAGGCGGTAAGGGCATTGCGGTAACTTTTGGTTGCCTGCTTGCCTTGATTCCCTGCTGGCAGCCTGTTATAACGCTTGCCTTGTTCTTTATTTTTTATTCGGTTATACTTAAGATTTCGCCGAATTTTTACAGAACGGTTGTGGCCTATGTGAGTGTTAACATAGCACTGCCGTTTATCCTCGGAGATTTACAGATAATCTTAGGCTTTATGCTGATAACCGTAGTTGTGGGAATCAGAATGTTTAAAAGCAGCGAGCAAAAAAATGAATTTAAGGTGGGGCTATTATGGATGCATTGATTCTCTCCTGCAGCACGGGCGGCGGTCACAACGCAGCAGGCAGAGCTGTTTTGCAGGAGCTGCAAAAACGCGGTCATAATGCGATTATGCTTGACCCTTATCGGCTTGCCGGAAAAGAGCTCGATAAAATTGTGGCAGGCGGCTACGTTAAGCTTGTACAGCTTTCCCCAAAGCTTTTCGGCGCGGTATACAGCCTTGGCAACGGCTATAGGAAACTGCCAATTCACTCACCTGTTTATGCCGCTAACAAGCTTATGCTTAAAAAAATGAGGGCATTTTTAAACGAAAACCATTTCGATGTTATAATTATGCCTCACCTATATCCAGCCGAAATACTGACCTATATGAAGGTTAAGAATTATAAAGTGCCGAAATCAATTTTTGTTGCAACGGACTATGTCTGCATACCTTTTACTGAGGAAGTTGATTGCGACAAATATGTTATACCGCACAAAAGTCTTGAAAGCGACTTTGTTAACCGCGGCATACCGTGCGATAAGCTTGTGCCTCTGGGTATTCCTGTTAAATCGCAGTTTTTAAAAGATGTTTCAAAGGAAGAAGCGGCAAAGGAGCTGGGACTAAGCAGCGATAGAAAGTATTATCTGCTCTCGGGCGGCAGTATGGGAGCAGGCAATATCGACGCTGTGATAAAGCAGCTTTTAAAAAGCTTCTGCAACCCTTGGCACGAATGTGTTATTGTTATTTGCGGTAACAACAGCAAGCTTTATTCAAGGCTTATGAAAAAATACGGCAGCGACGAACGGGTTATCCTTATAACCTCTACCGACAAAATGGAGCTTTATATGAAAGCTTCATTTGCATATATTTCAAAACCGGGAGGTCTTTCCTCAACCGAGGCTGCGGTTTCCGGCACTCCGCTTATTCACATCAATCCGATACCGGGGTGCGAAAGCCGCAATATGTCTTTTTTTGAAGAACACGGTATGAGTATTGCCGTCGGCAACAAGGTTTCTGCGCTCGGCAATGCTGTTAAAATGCTTAACAATACGGAATATGCTGAAAAAATGCGGGAAAACCAATTTATGTATACCAACAAAAATGCGGCAAGTGATATTTGCGACCTTGCGGAAGATATTGCAGAATAATGTGATACTGACGCTGATGAGAACTACTTACAAAACAGAAAACGGAGGTTATATTTTATGAAAAAGCTTGGAAAATTTCTTGGTGCTGCGGCGTGTGTTACAGCAGTCGGCTCAGCGTTTGCGTATTTGACAACGAAGCTGCTTGTGGACGCGGCAACAGAGCGCGAACAACCGAAGATTATTGAAAAAGCACAAATTAAAATTTCAGGCTCCGGCGTTGACGAGGAGTTTTTAAAAGCTTCGGAGCAATGCTCGGAAAAGCTCAAAAATCTGTCGCTTGAAGAAATGCGGATAACCTCTTTCGACGGCACTCCCCTTGTCGGTCATTGGTATCCGTGCGAAAATGCAAAGCGAATAATTGTGGCAATGCACGGTTGGCGTTCCTCTTGGTATAAAGACTTCGGTATGATTGCTGACTTTTGGAACAGCAACGGCTGCAGCGTTTTGTTTGCCGAACAGCGCGGTCAGCAAGGCAGCGGCGGCAGCCACATCTGTTTCGGTCTCTCAGAGCGCTACGACTGTCTTGAGTGGATTAAATTTATAAACGCTACTTTCGGAGAGAAAAAAACGATTTATCTTGCCGGAATTTCAATGGGTGCCGCAACAGTGCTTATGACAGCGGGGCTCGACCTGCCGCAAAACGTGCACGGCATTATTGCTGACTGCGGCTTTACATCGCCAAAGGAAATCTGGCGCCATGTTACAACGCACAATCTGCATTTGTCGTACAGGCTGCACGGTTTTGTTGCCGATGAAATGTTTAAACGAAAGCTTAATATGGGCACCGACGATTACTCCACAATAGAGGCAATGAAAAACTGTCGCGTTCCGGTGCTGTTTATACACGGAACGGACGACAACTTTGTGCCCGTTAGAATGACGTATGAAAACTATGCCGCGTGTGCAGCTCCGAAGCAGCTGCTTATTGTGCCGGGCGCAGACCACGGCATGAGCTACTATATCGAGCGCGAGCGATATGAAAAACAAGTGCTTGAATTCTGGAAGGAGTTTGACTGATAAATGCAGCTTACATTTTTTGAGGCGCTTTCCTATTTTTTCATATACGGTTTTTTAGGCTGGTGTACCGAGGTGGTTTTTGCCGCTTTTAAACACGGTACATTTGTAAACCGAGGTTTTTTGCTGGGACCCATCTGCCCTATCTACGGCTTCGGTGTTATTGCCGTGCTGTATCTTTTGGGTCCCCTTACCGACCGACCGGTTTCGGTCTACATAATGTCGGTTTTAATAACATCTGCCGTTGAGCTGCTTGTGGGTGTTCTTGCGCAAAAGGTTCTGCACGAAAGACTGTGGGATTATTCGAATTGCTTTATGAACCTTGGCGGCTACATATGCTTGGTCTTCTCTCTGCTGTGGGGTGTTGGCTGTATGGCTGTAATATATCTTGTACAGCCGCTTATTGCAAAGGTTGTTGCAATTGTTCCAAGGCCTATTTCCGCTACCGCACTGATAATTTTTTCGGCGATGATCCTAACCGACGCCGTAATCACCTGCTTCCACGCACTGAAAATTGAAGGCAGAATGAAAGCTATCGACGAAGCGGCAAAAGCACTTGAAAAAGCATCTGATAAAATCGGAAAAGGGCTTTCGGAGAACGCACTTGTTATTAAAGACAAGGCTCAGGAGTCGGAAAAGCTGCAAAAGAGCTATCGCCAGATTATGGAAAGGCGCAACATCGTTCACGAGCACCTCTTCAAGTCGTTTGATAACCTTAAAAAAGTCAGATATAAAACAGCTTACGAAAAGATTAAAAAATATCGTGGCGAGGCTTTAAAAAATAAAAAATAAAATTCATATAGAAATACCTACAAAACCTATTGACAAAATAGGTTTTGTGTGCTATACTGTACCCATCAAATGAAAAAGAGGTGCAGAAAATGCTGTATATTCTAAAAAGCATACACAACACCACCGCACTTAAAGACGGGTGCCGATGTTGAAAATCACAGTAGTTCTTTAAAATTATTATCTAATCAAATCGTTTAATGTTATTTAACATCGGAGGTAATTAACAATGGCAAACATATATAAATCAGCAGACGAACTTATCGGCGGTACACCCTTGCTTGAACTTACACACATTGAAAAAGAGCTTGACCTTAAGGCAACCGTTCTTGCAAAGCTTGAATACTTTAACCCTGCAGGCTCGGTTAAAGACAGAGTTGCAAAGGCTATGCTCGACGACGCCGAACAAAAAGGAATTTTAAAGCCCGATTCGGTAATTATTGAGCCTACCTCCGGCAACACAGGCATAGGTCTTGCAATGGTTGCCGCGGCAAGAGGTTATCGAATAATTATTGTAATGCCGGAAACCATGTCGATCGAACGCCGCAAGTTGATGAAGGCTTACGGTGCAGAGCTTGTATTAACAGAAGGCGCAAAAGGTATGAAAGGAGCAATAGCAAAGGCTGAGGAGCTTTCAAAAGAAATAAAGAACAGCTTTATTCCCGGTCAGTTTGTAAACCCCGCCAACCCCAAAGTGCACCGTGAAACCACTGGTCCTGAAATTTATAATGCTACCGACGGCAAGGTTGATATCTTTGTTGCGGGCGTCGGCACAGGCGGCACTGTAACAGGTGTTGGCGAATACTTAAAATCCAAGAATCCGGATGTCAAGATAGTAGCTGTTGAGCCGGCAACCTCTGCCGTTCTTTCAACCGGTGTTGCAGGCGCTCACAAAATTCAGGGAATCGGCGCAGGCTTTGTGCCGGACGTGCTGGACACCACCGTCTATGACGAGATCA
>USAR01000052.1 GCA_900552605.1 uncultured Oscillospiraceae bacterium
CCAGCAACGCAAACCCCATAATCATCAGATAACGCGGAATCAGCAGAATGACCGATACCGAACCGCTCATCAGCGCCGCCTCCTTGGGTGACTTGCACGACAGGATCTTCTGCATGTCATAGTTCGGAGCAGGTCCCGCCATGCTCATAAAAATCCCTTTCAGCAACGCCATCATCACAAAGACACCCATCAGGCTGTAAGGCTCGTCCGCCATGCGTTCCGTCAGCAAACTCATCCGTTCACTCCAGTCAATGTCCAGCGTCCAGCCGAAGAAAGGCGACTCCCACCCTGCAGGCACAAATTCCCGGATCATTTCAGGAGTCACCATGTTCATCCCGATAATGGCAATGACCACACCCGCCACCGTCATGATGAGGAACTGCACCACATCCGTCCACACAATGCTGAGCATACCGCCCAGCATCACATAGAAGGTAGCAATGGCCGTAAAGAAAATGCCGTAAAAATGAGGCACATATTGTACCGGAATATCCCAGGGCACATACTGCGACACTACCTCCCACGGAAAAAAGATCTCCATGAACTTGCCGATTCCGATAAACCCGTAGCTCAAGAAGCCCAGCACGCTGAGCAGAGCAAAGACAATGACAATAGTATGCGAGAGCGTAGCCCCCCGCCCCTGCCCGAAACGGGTCTTTATCCATTCGGCGCCCGTCAGCACATTGCTCCGGCGGAGCCACACCGACAGATAGACCATCAGGAAAATTTGATTGAACACGGGCCACAACCATGGAATCCACAGACTTTTGAACCCATAAGCAAAAGCCCAATACACCATCAGCATGGTGCCGGTAATATCAAACATGCCCGATGCATTCGACAGTCCCAACATATAAAACGGCAACGACTTTCCGCCCAAAAAATAAGAATCCATATTCTTTGCCGCCTTCTTTTTCAAAAACAACCCGATGGCGACAATAACCATCAGATAAGCACAAATAATCAGAATATCAACGATATGCAATTTCATAGTATCCGCTTCATCTTTTATTCAAACACCTGTGTCATGGGGCGTCCTATCCACACCTGCGGTTGCTCCAGATTGAAAACAGATGCTATAGTAGACGCGCAGTCAAACTGCATCATGCTCTCTTCGAGAGCTCCCCCCTTCTTGATGTTCTTTCCGGCGATAATGAACGGCGTTTCCATCTCCTCCATGGTCTTTCCGCCATGTCCCTTATTGATTCCCCCATGATCAGCGGTGACAATAATGATGCTGTTTTCATAAATACCCGCTTCCTTGATGGCATCCACAATACGGCCCACATAGCCGTCCAGTTCTCTCAGTTTGGCATAATAAGCCGGAGTATCGTGTCCGTCACCGTGCCCCACGTGGTCAGGGTTGTCGAAACAGAAAGCACTCAACACCGGTTTCTTCTGCATAATATACTCACAGGCCATGTCACACAAAGCCGTAGGATGCGTGTTATAGTCGGGTGCCTGCGCATGATGGTTCAAAGCCAGCGTATCTACCAGATACTTGATACCATCCCATTCATACAGTACGCCCATCTCGGCATCGGGAGCCGCCTTGCGCAACTCGCTGAACACGGTGGGGAAAATGCCATGCTCGTTCAGCACACGCGAGGGTAGTTCGGGTGTTCTTGATCCCCACTCCGTGTACCCGTGCAGTTCAGGACCTGCCCCCATAAACATGGAAGCCCAATTTACAGCACTGGATGAAGGAAGTACACTGCGTTTTTTCAACGTGTAGCATCCGGCATCCATCAACGCCTTCACGTTCGGCATATCCGCCTTTTCCACACTGTAGGCGCCCCATCCGTCCAAACCGATGACAAACACATGTTCCGCTTTCCATTCCGGAGCCTTCCGGCAACCCGACAACACCATTACGGCTATGCACATAGCCCATAAAGCAATCTTTTTCATACAATATCTATTTTGGGTTTATAATTACAAAATTAGCCATTTATTCCCTTTCGACAAGAAAATAAATGGCATTATCCACTTCTCTTTCCACCTAAAAAACAGCCATTCCGCATTAAAAACGACTTTATCTTATCAATGCCTTTATATTCCTTCTATTTTACCCGTTCAGAAATGCCTCGTTGCGATCTATCAGCGCGTTCACCGCTGCCACTGAAGCTGCGGAACGCAATCCGTCGGCAGGCGTGTGCAGACAGTAGTCCACCAAGCGATCCACCGTAGAGACCGCCACGTGCATCCGCGTGTCGCTGGAGGCATAATAGATGTATACCGTACCGTCGTCATCGGCTATCCATCCGTTCGAGAAAAGCACATTGGACACATCGCCCACCCTTTCCCCCGCCAGCGGAGCCAGCAGATAGCCGGCTGGTTCAGCTATGACGCGCCACGGTTCATCGGCTGCGGTCATATACAGATAGAGCACATAGCGCAGTCCGGCGGCACATCCGCGTACTCCGTGCGCCAGGTGCAGCCACCCTTGGGAGGTGCGGATGGGGTGCGGTCCCTCTCCGTTCTTCACCTCTTTGATCGTGTGATAATAACGGTGGTTTATTATCATTTCGTCCTTCACCTCCGCCCGGGTGATGTCGTCTATCAACGCCCATCCTATTCCTCCCCCATTTCCGGCATTAATAAAATCATCCTGCGGACGGGTGTAGAGGGCATATTTCCCATTCACAAATTCGGGATGCAACACCACATTGCGCTGTTGGCTCGCCGCTTTCAAGTCGGGCAACCGTTCCCAGTCCACCAGATTGCGCGTGCGTACGATTCCCGCCTTTGCCACCGCCGCCGACAGATCTCCCGCCGGTGCCTTGTCATCATGGCGTTCGCTGCAAAAGATACCATAAATCCATCCATCCTGGTGAGCGGTAAGACGCATATCGTACACATTGGTTTCCGCCGGATCCACATCGGGCAATACCAGCGGACGTTTCCAAAAGTGGAAATTGTCCACCCCGTTAGGGCTTTCGGCTATGGCAAAGAACGACTTCCGGTCTGCTCCCTCCACACGGACCACCATCAGATACTTTCCGTTCCATTTCAGGGCACCACTGTTCATGGTAGCATTAAAGCCGATACGCTCCATACAACAAGGGTTGGTGGCAGGGTTGAAGTCATAACGCCATTCCAGGGGAATATGCTGGCGTGTCAGTACCGGATAAACATAACGGCGGATGACACCGTTCGTTTCTTCCTGCATTTCATTAGGACGTTGCAACAACGCTTCATGGCGTTGGCGCAATGCTTCTATTTGTTTTTTGAAATATCCGTTCATATCTTATTTTCTTTTCATTGTTATCAATCCATCTTTTACAGTAAAAGAATGCTATCCAAGCATCTAGAATTATACTATTTTATCAAAAATCAATCATATTCTATACAGTGTTGTTATTGGTTCTCAGGATAAAGAGACATACGGTAAACCCGCTGGTAAATCGCATCTTCCAATTCCAATTCAAACACAACATCCTGTGTTTCAGGATCTACTTCTGTCACGCGTGCACCACGATTGCCATTGCTAAGCACATTGCTCATTCCCGGACAAATTAATCTGTTACCCGTTTGTTCCAAATATTGCACCCCGGAACGGGCCGGAGTAAAATACGCGGCACCACGCTCTTTTCCATACTGCCAAACTTGGCGAACCGTACGGTTCACTTCATCCACTTCATATTCTATGCCGCAAGTATAAATATTTTTCCTGTCTGTAAAATCCAGTTTGAAGTTACGCCCATAACCATTATTGAAATAAAGAATGTGTCCATTAGGTAATGGGACAGCTGTATGACATCCCCAAGGCCATTCAAAATCATCACAATTCTTCGTTCCGGCTATCACCTCAGGATCAGTAATAGGAGTCCCGTCGGCATGAAGAGGATTCAATAATAATTTCAAGTATTTATCTCTCCAATACCCATGAGGCGATATAATCCACTCAATACCTCCAGCTTTATTAAACTTAAAGATTCCTTGATAACGAGCTGTAGCCAGATAATCATCTCCCCACTCTACTATACCATTATTATGCGCCCAATTACTGGCACTTTGTGCAAAAGGGTCTGAGGTTAGATCATAATCGGTCATTCCATAGCGAGCCGAATCCAACATGTGCACCAAATCCCATTCTTGCAATATCTCCCCTTTTTCGGGATCCATCATAATAATAAAATCATTTATCCGTACATCTTTCCCATTGGCGATTTTAGCGGAAGTCTTGCTCACAGTCGCTAATATATTGCCTTGCTTATCTTGAGATATGGCATGATGCATAGTGTATCCCCTTTCCAGCATATCCCAATTATGAATTGTATTTCCCATCATATCCACCTCCACCATCCGATGATGGTTTCCGTCACCGGTCATATAATGTCCGTTCTGCATCCGGATCAATCCGCACCCGATTCCGATATATCGATGTTCATCCGACTTCTCCCAATCAAGAATCCAACGGATTTCTCCGTCTGCATCTATCATATAAGGGATAGAAGTGTCTGTTTCATCCTGTCCGGGGGAGTTTACCAAATTCATGCCTGGCTCCATTCGGTCATATTGAGCCTTTACCACTCTGATTTCCTTAGGCAGCCTTCTGCTTTCCAATGTTTTCGTCTGAAGCTTTAGATTGGACCGAGCACGTTCATTTCCTTGCAAATCCGTATAAATTAAAGTGATCTGGTTATTATAATTGGGATAAAGTCCCAATACCGGAATATTCTGTTTTAATCCCACATCTTTAAATGTATATTCCACGTCAGGCGTATGCTTTCCCGGTTTGCTGTGTACAATCAGTTTAATGCGTCCCAATACAGGTAATTTTACAACTACACTGGCCGATAATGGATTGCAACCGGAAGGATTGACTGTAGAACTCAATATCAAGTTGTCAATCGAAGTACCTAAGGTAGGTATAACATAAGTGCTTCCATTGGCAAATGTCAAAGTCGTTTTCCAGTTTTCCGCATCCACATCTACACTTTGGATTAACTCTTGCGGAAAAATTATGATTATTAAAACAAAAACTCAAAAACAACGGTTGGGGGAACTGAAAAAATGAACGAAGAAACATTTGTAAAATACTTCGAAACAGCAGCTGCAATAAAAGCTGAGATCGGTAAAGCGGTGCTTGGCAAGAATGAGGTTATTGAGAAGATTTTAACCGCGGTTTTTGCAGGCGGTCACATTCTGCTTGACGATATACCGGGTGTGGGGAAAACCACTATGGCGCTTGCCTTTTCAAAGGCCACGGGTATGGAATATAAGCGATTGCAGTTTACGCCGGACGTTTTGCCGACCGACGTTACAGGTTTTTCGCTTTACGATAAAAAGACCGATTCGTTTGTATATAAACCGGGTGCTGCAATTTGCAACCTGTTTTTGGCGGACGAGATAAACAGAACCTCATCGAAAACTCAATCTGCGTTGCTTGAAATTATGGAAGAGTGCAGGGTTACCGTGGACGGCATTACAAGAAATATGCCGAATCCGTATGTAGTTATTGCAACACAAAACCCTATCGGTTCTGTCGGAACACAGATGCTGCCGGATTCCCAGCTGGACCGTTTTATGCTATGTGTTTCAATGGGTTATCCTTCGGTTGCGGATGAGGTGGAAATTTTAAAAGGCAGGCAAAGCGAAGACCCGTTGCAAAAGGTTAAAAACGTTGCAACGATCGAGGATATCGTTAACATTCGCACATTTGTAAAAGAGATTTATACCGACGATAAGATTTATGAATATATTGCCAATATTGCCGACGCCACGAGAAAAAGCGAAATGCTGCGCTTAGGACTCAGTCCGCGCGGCTCGCTGGCATTGGCAAAGGCCTCGCGCGCAGTGGCTTTTCTGCATGGCAGAAATTATGTTTTGCCCGATGATGTTCTGTTTATTTTCGGCGATATTGCCGCGCACCGCATTGTGCTTGGATCAAGCGCACGAGTTTCTGCAGAGGGAACAGGCTCGGTGTTGAAAGAGATTATTCAGTCTGTGCCCGCGCCGAAAATTGCACGCGGCAAAAAATAAAACATAAGGAAAAACAAAATGGCTTTTGTAATATACATAGCGGTGCTTGCGGTGGCGGCGACATTCGCCGTGCTCTACCGTGACGTTTTGGCACTGCTGCTTCTTATAACGGTTATTGCCGTGCCGCTTTTAACCTTTTTAATGCTGCTTATAACCAGGCTTTTAACAAGGGTTAATATACAGCTTTTAAAAAGCACGGTAACGGCGGGGGAAAGCGCTGAGATCAACATAAATGCGGTTAACCGCTCGCCGTTTACGATAAGCAGGCTTACGGTGAGTATCACAACCGAGAATACACTGCTCGAATGCAGTGAAACAGAAACGGTAAACCTTTATGTAAAAGGCTTTTCAAAAAACGATTACCGTGTGCTTATCGGCTCAAAGCATTTGGGCGCAGTTAACGTGAAAATAAAACGGGCAGCGGTTTACGGCTTTTTGGGCGTGGCGCACATAGGCTTTCGTGTTAAAAAGGATTATACCGTAACCTTTTGCCCAAAGCTTGAAACGGCAGAATTCACAATGCGGCAGAATATGTACAGCATAAGCGACTCCAACGTGTTCTCAAAGCACAAGCCGGGCGATGACCCGTCCGAGGTTTTCAGAATCCGTGATTATGTGGGCGGAGATAAGCTTAACAGAATACATTGGAAGCTAAGTACAAAGCAGGATGGCTTGCTGGTAAAGGATTACAGTCTGCCTGTAAGTGAGTCTGTGCTGATAATTACAGACTTTTGCTTTTCGGACGAAATAGATTATCTGCTTTGCGACAAGGTTATAGAGGCGGCTTTTTGCATTTCGTATACGCTTTTGAAAAGACGCATTTCACATTCGGTGTCGTGGTTTTCAAAAGAGGGCGGCGAAGCTTCCGTAAATATTGAAGATGAAAATGACCTGTATACCGCAATCGGTCTGCTTTATAAAACAGCAATGCTGTCCCGTTTGCCGCAGTGCGTTTCACCGTCGTCTGTGCTGCAGTCCGGCAGGTCGCACATTGTATACATTGCGCCGGAGCTCGACAAGAAGCGGTGCAACGCATTTAAAAACGCACTTATTCCAAACGTTTTGCCCTGCTTTGTAAACGTTATCAAAAAAGACTCGGCAGACCGCACCGACGGCGGCTCGGTTGTGCTGAGATGCGGCTCTGCCGCAAGCGGATTGGACGGTGCGGAGTTTTGAAAAAGAATAAAAAACTTGCTGACAGCGGCATAAGCATTACCCTTAAAAAGCAAGAGGACAAAAGCACGCTGTTGCCGATTGCCACGATTTTTGCGGTCTCGCTTATCTGTGCGATAACCGTTGCAAGCACTGTTTTAACCTTTGTTTCAATTCTTAATATTTCGGCAGACCGCACGGCATTGTTTTTTGCAAGTGCTTTCTTTGCTTTTTTGTTCGTTATCCTTTTTTCACAGTTTAAAAAGCGGTATGTTGTAACGCTGTGCACATGCGGCACGGCAGCGTTTTTGTGCCTTGTTTTTTTGAAATCGATTATCTCAGCCGCTGTTTCGGTTTACTACCAAGGGTTTATAACCATAAGCGGCTATATGGGCTGGGACGAGCCCAAGCCGGCAGAAGGCGTGATAATTCAAAACGACGGCAGAGTGCTGTTTCTTTTGGTAATAATTGCGACGCTGCTTTGCTGCTTTTGCTCATATTTTATTGCGGTGAGAAAAAGCTTTATACCGGCGTTTTTGCTTACATTTCCGTTTTTTGAAATCGGCGCGGCTTTCGGCTGCGTGCCCGATTATTTCTGGTTTTCGGCATATATAGGCTCTGTTGTTGCCGTGTTTATGTATACAAGAGCAAATAAATCCGCAGTGCGAAAAAAAGGAAGAATCACAACCGGAAGAAAAAGTATAAAACATTCCAACTTTGCTTTCGGTGCGCTTATTGCCGTTGCGGCGACGGTTGCCGTGTTTTTCGGCGGCAGATATGTGCTTAATAACGTGGGATTCGACCGACCTGAGGATATGGATATGCTTCGCCATGTTGTTAAAAACGGATATTCTTCTGTATTCGATTATTTTACGGGCGAGGATCGCGACGGCAGCTTGAAGGAGGGCAAGCTTTTAAAGCTTGACGACCGCAACATAAAGCTGCGGCACTATTTTAACCTTGAAACGTCGATGCAGGAAACCGACGAGCCGATTTACCTGCGCGGATACAGCGCTACCGTTTATACCGGCACTGAATGGCAGCAAACGGAAAACTATGAAAACTACAACAAGCTTTTTTCAGACCTTAAAGCGGCTTCATACAGAATGAGCGGTATCAACGGCAGCCTTTTATCCTCATGCGATAATTACAGAGAGCTGCCCTCCGCAAGGTTTAAGGTTACAAAGC
>USAR01000053.1 GCA_900552605.1 uncultured Oscillospiraceae bacterium
GCTTTTTCTTCGGCAAAACCGCTTTCGGCATTTTCAATACAGTCGGTATATTTTATATAAGGCTTTATGTCATAGATCGGTGTTCCGTCTAAGATATCCGCGCCCGAAATATTAAGCACCATGCCGTATTTTTCGGTTTTTTGAACACCTGTAAGTCTTACCGAGGAAAGTCCTATACCGTTAGGTCTGTTAGGAGAGCGTGTTGCGAAAACTCCCACACGCTCGTTGCCGCCGAGGCGTGGTGGGCGCACTGTAGGCGACCACTCCGCATTTCCAAGCTTTCTGAATTCCCACAGCAGCCACAGGTGTGAATACTGCTCAATTCCGCGCAACGCGTCGGGATTGCGATATTCTTTTTCAAATACTATTTGAGAAGGAATATCCGCAAGTCCGCTTTGACGCGGTATTCCGAATTTTTCGGAAAAACCGTTGTGTATTTTTGCAATAACCTTAAGCTCTTTCATTACTCTGTCATAAGCTTGCAAATCATATTTGTAAGCTCAGTCGGATTTTCAACCGTCATTCCGCCTATAAGCCTTGCTCCGTCGTAAAGCATTTTTGCATAGTCGCCGAGCTTTGCCTTGTCGGAAACATACAGCTCTTTAAGCTTCTTTGCAATAGGGTGATCAGCATTAATCTCAAGCACAACCTGCGCCTTTACCTTTTGTCCGTCCGGCATTGCATTGGGCATAGAGTTAAGCACCTTTTCCATTTCAATTGATATTGCGCCGTCGCTTGAAAGACAAACAGGGTGATTGTTAAGCCGATTTGTAAAGCGTACCTCGTGAACAGAGTCGCCGATTGCTTTTTTCATTTCTTCAAACAGCTCTTTAGCGTCCTCATTCTGTTTTTTGAGCTCGTCCTTTTCCTCATCGGTTGCAATGTCAAGATTATCTGAAAGCACATTAACAAAAGGCTTCTCATTGTAGTTCATCAGCATTTGCAATGAGAATTCGTCAACATTGTCTGTAAGATACAGCACCTCAAAGCCTTTCTCTTTAACTGCCTCAACCTGCGGCAGCATATCGATCTTGTCAACTGTTTCACCGCTGGCATAATAGATTGACTTTTGCTCTTCTTTCATTCGCTCTGTATACTCTTTAAGTGAAACATATTTCTTCTCATTTGAAGAGCGGAACAGCAAAAGGTCTTTAAGAGAATCTTTCTCGGCGCCGTAGTTAGCATATACGCCGTATTTTAACTGAACACCGAAAACGTCATAGAATTTCTCGTATTTCTCACGCTCGTTTTTAAGTATTTTCGCAAGCTCTTGCGTAATTTTCTTTTCAATGTTCTTTGCAATCAGTTTAAGCTGATAATCATGCTGAAGGAGCTCACGCGATACATTAAGCGAAAGGTCGGGACTGTCTACAAGACCTTTAACAAAGCTAAAACAATCGGGCAAAAGATCTGCGCATTTATCCATAATCAAAACTCCGCCGGAATAAAGCTGCAAGCCCTTTTCGTATTCCTTTGTGTAATAATCGAACGGTGCATGCGAGGGTATATAAAGCAGTGCGTCGTAAGTTACCTGACCCTCGGCTTTTGTATGGATAACGTGTGCAGGGTCTGTGTAATCCATAAATTTTTCTTTATAGAAATTATTGTATTCCTCGGCAGTTATCTCATTCTTGTTCTTCTTCCAAAGCGGAACCATACTGTTAAGGGTGCGCGGCTCGGTGACGGTTTCATATTCGTCCTCTGTTCCCTCTTTTTTGTGGCTGGTTTCCATATTCATTATGATAGGATAGCGAATGTAATCTGAATACTTTTTAACCAGCGTGCTTATGCGATAGCTCTCCAAAAACTCGCTGTATTTTTCCTGCTCTGTGTCCTTCTTAATGTGCAGCACGATCGTCGTTCCGTTTGTTTCCTTTTCACACGGCTCAATCGAATAACCGTCTGCACCGTTTGAGCGCCAGCAATACGCCTGCTCACTGCCGTGTGCTCTGGAAGTAACTGCGACCTCATCACTGACCATAAATGCGGAATAAAAGCCAACGCCGAACTGCCCGATGATGTCAACATCGTCGGTTTTTTCGTTCTCGGTCTTAAAGTCGAGCGAGCCGCTGCGCGCAATAGTGCCCAGATTATTTTCAAGCTCTTCTTCCGTCATACCGCAGCCGTTATCGCTTATTGTAAGGGTACGTGCATCTTTATCAATATCTATGTGAATTTGATAGTCCTCACGGCTGTAACCAACGGTGTTATCGGAAAGCGAGCGATAATAAAGCTTGTCCAACGCATCGCTTGCATTTGAGATAAGCTCTCTCAAAAAGATTTCTTTGTGCGTATAAATTGAATTGATCATCATATCAAGCAGCTTTTTAGACTCTGCTTTAAACTGTTTTTTTCTCATTAAAAACATCTCCGAAAACTATAATTAGCACTCGCTATTATTGAGTGCTAATTATAGTATACCGCATCTTTTAAATTTGTCAAGGGGTAAATGAAAAAACATATTTTATAATTTTCTAGGGAACTTAGTAAAATAAACTGCCGCCGATGTTTTCAGGGATAATGTTTCATCATAATGGCAGAGAGCAGCAACGTCAGCCTAAACAAATGTAACTTCGAAAACCGTTTGCTGCTTTCTGCCAAAGCCTGCAAAGCTGCCTTTGCACCAAGCATTTGCAAACGCCCGATTGTCCGGACGATACGCTCGTCGTTTAAAATACCGAATGCAGTTATGAATTTTTGTTTGTGTCAGCACGTCGTCCGGCACCGCTGCTTGACAGCCGCGTCTGAGGCGTCGATAAGCGCGCAGCGCCAACCGTTTTCCCTAAATTTTCCGCACTGTTTTAAATGCTTCTTAAAGCATAGCTTTCAGCGGCAATCGGCTTTTTCGCAAAACGGTTGAAAGAGCCGCCGGCGGGCGGCTCTTTCCTCGCCTTCGGCGAGGTGCGCTGCGCGCTTATCGACGCCTCGGACGCGGCTTTCAGAAAAAAGCTTCGGGCGACGTGTCAACGAAAAGTAATCTAAAAAAACAGCAAAGACATTCCTCTTCTCTTACCAATGCGCGGTAAATGGGCACACGGCATTTGGCATAACAGCAGTTTTACGGAATTATAAGGTTAACGACACAAAGCTATACCGCTTGCTTTTAAAAACTTAAAACCGCCGAAAGGCTTTGCTGAGCTTTTTGCTCTGCGCTGTCCTCTCGGCGGCTTTCGTTATTCAGTTTAGGACTTTAGTCTTTTTGAACGTTAAATCGTTTGTTATTTCTTTACTTCAGCGTTCTTAACATTGCTCCGAGCGGAACATTGCCGTCACAGCAGCTGTCTGTGAATACAGCACCCTATGCCGCACCGCAGGCTGCACTTTTATTTCTGCGGCCGCAGCTCAGTCGTTTGAGTTTTTGTTTTCGTCGTTTAAAAGCGCAGTGTAAATTTCGCTTTTTCTGAACCCCGTTACCTTTGCCGCCTCTTTTGCCGCAGCAGATGTCGGCATACCGCTTTCCTTAAGCCTTTTTGCGAAGCTTATGGCTTCCGCAATCTCATTTTCCTCCTCCTGCTTCGGCTCGCCCTCAACAATAAGCACATATTCACCTTTCGGCGGTGTTTGCAAAAAGTGTTCCAAAGCAGCTGAAAGTGTTGTGCGAAACACATTTTCGTGCAGCTTTGTAATCTCCTTAACAAGCGCAATTTCACGGTTGCCGAAAGCTTTTAGCATATCATTAAGCGTGTTTTGCAGCTTGTGCGGCGCTTCGTAAAAAACCATTGTCCGAGTTTCGTGTCGCAGGCTGTTAAGGTGTTCCGCTCTGTTTGATTTAACTGTTGTTAAAAAGCCTTCAAAACAAAACCTGCCTACAGCCATACCGGAAAGTGCAAGCGCCGTTGCAACCGCTGTCGGGCCCGGCACCGATTCAACCCTGATTCCCTTTTGATGACACAGCCTGACAATATCCTCGCCGGGGTCGGAGATCGCCGGCATACCTGCGTCTGTAACCAGCGCGCAGTTTTCACCGTTTAAAATTCGGTTTGTGATAATCTCTCCTCGCTCACGCAGGTTGTGCTCGTGATAGCTCACCATCGGTGTTGCAATTTCAAAGTGATTAAGCAGCTTAACCGTAACACGCGTGTCCTCAGCCGCAATGAAATCAACTTCGCCGAGGGTCGAAACGGCGCGCGGAGAAAAATCGCCGAGGTTGCCTATCGGCGTTCCGACAACATAAAGCTTACCTGACATATTTTTATCCTTCCTGAATCTTTGTCTTATATATGCCGTAAATCTCGCACATTTCGGAAGACAGTTCGCCGTTTTCCTCAATGTAAAGCGGCGGCATAATTCTCATTCCGCTTTTTCCGTCGCGCCTACCCTCAACAAGCACAAGCCACGGCTGCTCGTTTTTTCTTTGATGCACCGTGCGCAGACGTTTCGGCTCAAGCCTGTTCTCCCTCATAGCGCACATAATATCAGCAAGCCTTTCTGGGCGATGACAAACGCAAAATCTGCCGCCGCTTCTGAGCAGCGCTTTGGCAGCAGCCGCAACGTCCGAAAAGGTGCACTCGGTTTCGTGCCGTGCAATCATTCTTGCTTTATTTGGATTTTTAATACCTGCTCCGTCTGTTTTATAAGGCGGATTGCAGCACACGATGTCGAATGAGCTCATCGGCAATACCGGTTTAAGGTTTTTAAGGTCGGCGCAGATAACATTCAGGTTTTCAAAGCCGTTTTCACTTGCCGCTTTTTTGCAAAGCTCGGCGGCGTTTTGCTGAATATCCACACCCGTCACATGCCTGCTCGGCATATCTCTGCAAAGCAGCATCGGTATAATTCCTGAACCGCAGCCGAGGTCACACACATTGTCGTTACTTTTCGGATTTAAAAAGTTTGCAAGCAGCACCGCGTCTGTTCCGAAGCGGTATTCCGGGGAGGTGTAAACAAAGCAACCGTTGCCGAGCGGCTCTTTTTTTAAAGTGCCGTCCACCGCTTACGCTCTGCTCCATTTAACACCCTGCGGTGTGTCTTCAAGTACAATGCCCATTTCTTTAAGCTTATCGCGAATTTCGTCCGCAGTTTTAAAATCGCGGTTTTTGCGAGCCTCTGAGCGCTGCTCAATAAGCTTTTCAACCTCTTCATCAAGGCTGTTGTCCGATTTATTGTACAGTATACCAAGCACATCGCAAAGCTCGTCAAACAGCTTGAGAGCTGCCTCGCAGGTGTTTTTCTCAGGCTCGGCGGCAACGGTTATGTTGATATCCTTAGCCAGCGTAAACACCGCCGCAAGTGCGTCTGCCGTATTCAGGTCGTCGTCCATTGCGCGGATAAACTCCGCCTTGTGTTTTTCAAGATACTCAGGTGCTTCGCCGCCGTCTTTGGCGTGCTCCAAAGCAAACACCAAGCCCTCGCGGCAATTGTAAAGCCTGTCAAGAGCATTTTTTCCCTGCTCCAAAATATCGGTGCTGTAATTTATCGGACTGCGATAGTGTGAGGATATCATAAGATAGCGGATAGGCTCATAGCCGTATTTTTCCGCAACGTCGCGCACTGTAAAAAAGTTACCGAGCGATTTCGACATTTTTCTGTTATCAACGTTTATGTAACCGTTGTGCATCCAATAGTGTGCAAAATCGCAGCAGTTTGCGGCTTCCGATTGTGCAATCTCATTTTCGTGGTGCGGAAAAATAAGGTCCTGACCGCCGCAGTGAATATCGATTGTTTTGCCAAGGTAACGGCACGACATTGCCGAGCACTCTATATGCCAACCGGGTCTGCCGTTACCCCACGGCGACGGCCAAAACGGCTCGCCGGGTTTTGCGCTTTTCCAAAGGCAGAAGTCCATCGGGTCTTCCTTAATTTCGGAAACATCGATTCTCGCTCCCGCCTCAAGGTCCTCAAGCGGCTGGTGTGACAGCTTTCCGTAGCCTTTGAATTTTGCCGCGCGGTAATAAACATCGCCCGTGCTTGAGGGATACGCATAGCCCTTTTCAACAAGTGTTGAGATCATTTTAATTATTTCGTCAATATTTTCCGTTGCTCTCGGGTGAACGGTGGCTTTGCGCACATTAAGTCCGTTTGCGTCGGTCCAAAATTCTTTAATGTAGCGTTCGGCAACGTCGGGCACGGTTGTGCCCTCTTCGTTTGCCTTCTTTATAAGCTTGTCGTCGATATCGGTGAAGTTCTGCACAAAATCGACCTTGTTTCCGCGCCATTCAAGATAGCGTCGCAGCACGTCGAAAACACAAAGCGGACGCGCGTTGCCGATGTGAATGTAGTTGTAAACCGTAGGGCCGCAGGCATATATTTTATACTCGCCTTCCTTTATCGGCTCAAGCTCCTGTTTTGTTCTTGTAAGTGTGTTAAATATCTTCATTTTGTTCTCCCTTCAAAGCCGCAAGCTCAGCTTGCAGATCGCTTATCTTTTTATCCATTTCACAAAGCTGTTGTGAAACAGGGTCGGGTATATGAACCTGATCGAGCTTTGGAATTTTAACTCCGCTGCGCTTAACTATCCTTGCGGGAACACCCACAACAGTGCAGTCGGGCGGCACCTCGTGCAGCACAACGGCGCCCGCTGCAATGCGTGAATTATCCCCCACCTTAAACGGTCCTAAAACCTTTGCGCCCGAGCTTATCATAACATTGTTGCCGATAGTCGGGTGGCGTTTGCCCGTTTCCTTGCCCGTTCCGCCGAGAGTTACGCCTTGGTAGATCAGCACATCGTCGCCGATCTCCGCAGTTTCACCTATAACGATTCCCGTGCCGTGATCAATAACCAACCGTCTGCCGATAGTGGCTCCCGGGTGGATCTCAATGCCGGTTTTCCTTGCGGCACGCTGCGATATATAGCGTGCAATAAATTTATGATTTCTTTTGTAAAACCAATGCGCGCGGCGGTACATTCTCACAGCGCGAAAGCCGGGGTAAAGCAGTGCAATTTCAAGCGCGCTTCTTGCTGCCGGATCGCGTTCCATATATGCCGCAATGTCCTCTTTCCATTTTTCAAACATATTCGGTATTACCTCCAAAATCGAAGCCGCAGTTTTTTTAGACCCGCTCCGCTTTAACTAATGCCTTTTTTCTAAAAAGCACTCGCAGAAAAAACAAAAACCTCCGCCGTTAAAAAACGACGGAGGCGACTTTTATAAAAACCGCGGTTCCACTCCGATTGAAACTCTTTTTGGCAAACAACAACATTCCGAACCGTCTAAAGCGGCAGATTATCGACGTATCGTTGCTTGACCTAACGTGATAACGGTGTCAACCCGTGGTATAATACTTTTTAAAGTTATTTGAAAACTCAAAATTTCCCATACCCTGCTAACGGACGCACTTCGCATTTCGCCGTGCATACAGTGTTTTCAGCCGTGGCACCGCTCTCTTCTTTGCCGTGCAAAATGCTACTCTTTCCGAATTTTGGCATTTGATTTTTATTTTTTTTAAAAACGATTGCGGCACCTTGTGCTGCACACAATCCGCTGCAGAAAATTTCTGCTATAATATATAATATTACATTTTTGCTGTTTTGTCTACTGTTATTTTTCGCCGTCCGAAATAAATGCGGCATTTTGTACCACATATATCGCACCGGATACAACCGCAAGCAAGGTGGATATCCACAATATCGCCGTGAACGCGGAACTTATTGCGGATAAAGTTCATATCGTTGCGTTCATATTGCAGCTTGACCAGGCGGCGGCAGAGCTCGTCCCGCTCCATCTGCATACCGGGGCGCAGGCTGATGACCATGCTACGGTAATCGATAGGGTCGCCCAAGGAATAAATGCAGGAAACCGACGCCACAATGATAACATTGCGCCGCTCCGACAGTACCGCCGTGGCCGAATGGCGCAGGCGGTCGATCTCATCATTGATGGCGCTGTCTTTTTCAATATAGGTATCGGTGGAGGGGATGTAGGCTTCCGGCTGGTAATAGTCGTAATAGCTCACAAAATATTCCACCGCATCATCGGGGAAAAATCCGCGCATCTCGGTGCAGATCTGACTGGCCAGGGTTTTGTTTGGTTCCAGAATCAGTGTGGGGCGGTTGCACTGTGCAATGATATTGGCCATCGTAAAGGTTTTGCCGGAGCCGGTAACGCCCAGCAAAGTCTGACCTTTATCCCCTGCTTTCAGGCCCTGCACCAGCGCTTCAATCGCCTGGGGCTGGTCGCCAGTCGGTTTGAACGGTGCTTTGAGGTGGAACACCTCGGTTTGATTTTCCTGTTGCTCCGGCATAGCGGACCTCCCCTGCTGTTGGTCGTTTATTTACAACTTAAGTTCGTCTTGTACAACTTACTGTTGTTTCATTATAGTATAGATCTTTTTAATTGTAAAGGCAATACCGCATAATTCTAAGTGCCGATACGGCGAGCGAGGTGCGGC
>USAR01000054.1 GCA_900552605.1 uncultured Oscillospiraceae bacterium
CGTCATACCGCCCTTTGCAAGGCTTTTCATAACGTTAAGCACTTCGCCTACCATTTCGGGGTCAAGCGCTGAGGTAGGCTCGTCGAAAAGCATTATGTCGGGATTCATACAAAGTGCACGGGCAATTGCAACGCGCTGCTTTTGACCGCCGGAAAGCTGTGAAGGATAGGCATTTGCTTTATCCTCAAGTCCTACGCGCTTAAGCATTGCAAGCGCTTTTTCACGTGCTTCCGCTTTTGTTGCCTTTCTAAGATCAACCGGCGCTAACATAAGATTATGCAGCACATCAAGGTTTTTAAACAAATTAAAATGCTGAAAAACCATTCCCACGTTTTCGCGAACCTTGTTTATGTTTGTTGCTTTATTTGAAATATCATATCCGTCAACAATAACCTGACCGGAGGTTATATCCTCAAGCCTGTTCATACAGCGGAGAAATGTAGATTTTCCGCTGCCCGACGGACCGATTATAACAACAACCTCTCCCTCATAAATATCGGTTGAGATGCCGTTTAAAACCTCAAGCGTGCCAAACCGTTTCTTAAGATCCGCCACGTGAATTTTAACTGTGTCGTTCCGCTTTGTCACGGTTAAGCCTCCTTTCAACAACCTTTGCAGCTTTTGAAAGCAGCGTTATAACGATTAAGTACATAACGGCAACTATCGCCCAAGTTTCAAAGGATTTAAAGGTTACTGCAACAACGTTTTTTGCGCTATTAACAAGCTCCGGAAAACCTATAACCGAGAGGATCGAGGTATCCTTAAGCGTTATTATGAACTGGTTGATAATGCTCGGAATCATTGTTTTAATTGCTTGCGGAAGCACAACGCGATGCATCGATCGCCACCAAGGAAGCCCAAGGCTTCTTGCAGCCTCCATCTGACCACTGTCAACCGACTGTATACCTGCGCGGATTATCTCGGCCATATATGCGCCGCAGTTCAGCGCTAAGCATATCGTACCTGCTTGCAAGGCGGAAAGGGTTACTTGTGACCCTAAGTAGTTTTTGCAAAAATACGGCACACCGAAGAAAACGAAAAAGGCAAGAACTATCATCGGAACGCCGCGGATAACATCGACGAAAATTTGAGCGATAACTCTGCAAGCACGGTTCTTCAGCACGCTCATCATTCCGAATATCAGACCGATAATACATGCAAAAAGCAAGCTGAGCAGCGCAAGCAGCAGCGTTTGTCCCATTGCCGTGAGCAGCAGGTTGCCGTATTCAGTAACTATTCTTATCACCGAGCGTACAGCTCCTTTCACTTAATTAACAGATAAAAATACATAAAAGGCGGAATACCTAACGCGGTATTCCGCCGAAAAGATTTTTTAAAAGATTAACCGAGGTATTTATTGATTATCTCGTCGTATTTTCCGTTTGCCTTAATGTTCTTAAGACCTGCGTTGAAGATGTCAAGGAACTCTTGGTTGTCTTTGTTAAAGATTGCAACGCCGTAGGGTGAACCCTCGTTTGCAGTGTTCTCAAGAACTTTAAGCGGCAGGCTGCCCTCTTTGATAGAAGCAATCATAACAGGTGTATCTTCAAAGCAAGCAACTGCCTGACCGCCGATAACGGTCTGATACATTGTAGATGAATCTTCAAGAACGGTGATTTTGAAATCGTATTTGTCTTTAAGGCTCTTTGCATAGTCGTGACCCATTGTGCCGTTCTTAACAGCAACGGTCTTTCCCTTCAGATCCTCAAAGCCCTTAATGGAAGAATCCTTTGAAACTGTCATTGTCTGAGTGCTGGTATAGTAACCGTCGGAGAATATCCAGCCTTCGCTCTTTCTCTTTTCGGTAATTGAAGCGCCGGCGATCATTGCATCTGCCTGACCTGCCTGGCAAGCTGCGATTGAAGCGTCCCAACCAAGGCTCTTAAGCTCGTAGTCAAACTTTTGATCCTCAGCAACCGCTTTTATGATATCAACATCGATACCTACAAAATTGCCGTCTTTGTCTGTGTATTCAAACGGTTTAAAAACTGTATCTGTTGCAATTGTCCACTTCTTTGACTCAGCCTTTGATTCAGCTTTTGATTCTGTGTCTTTCTTGGTGCCGCATCCGGCAAAACAGCCCGCTGCCATAACAGCCGCAAGAGCAAATGCCAAAATTCTTTTCATTGTTATAACCTCCAAATAATTGTGTAAAACTAAAGTCTTTACCAATTATAACCGAAAAGCCGTGATTTGTCAAATAAAACAACCGAGATTCTTAAAATGTACAGCAAATGCGCCCACTCACTTAATATTATTAAGGTGAGCCTGCGATGCGTTTATTTTACTGTCAGCCCGGCTGAAAGTTGCACGTGTTTTAAAAAGGCTCACCGACAAACACCGCCGACCGCAGCTCAGCCGGCGCCCCGGCGAGCATTGCCTTACGGCAATGCAAAAGCCGATGTAATCGGCTTTTAAAACCGTTTTTACCGCAATATTACCTGTGCCGCGTGTGCCTTTTGAAAAAAACGGTTGCGACGGGGCGCCGGCTGAGCTGCGGTCGGCGGTGTTTTAACAGGTCATATAAACAAATGTAAATATAAAAATTCACTGTTTTCCGTTTCTGCCTTTTTCTATACCGAAAGGCATTGACAGCATATGGCAAAAAACAAATGCGCAGGCTGACAAAAGTAAGCCTACACATAATACTTCACCCGGCTTAAAGTGCGCTGTGTTTTTAAAATTATAATAAAAACGATCGGCTTTTTCAGGTGTGCGCTTATTATATGCGGTTAATTGCTTTCCCACATATGAAAGCTTCCATAGCGCAGCGAGTGACCTATGCGTTCCCTTGCCGCTTTCAGTCCTCTTGAAACGGTGGATTTATTAACGCCGCGTCGACGAGCTATTTCAGTTACTGAGATGTTTTCACTGTAATATTCCGCAACAAGCTCTTGCTGAAGCGGAGTCAATTCGGTTTTAATTATCTTTTTAACCAAATCCTTTACCTGCAGCGAAAAATTGACATTGCGTCCAAGTCCGAAGCCATCTGCAAGCCAAGGCGTGCTGTCGTTGAAAAGATCTAAGCTTACTCTTTTTGTTTTCATCTGTCTGTCACCCGGTTTTCATAATAAGAGCAAAGCTGCTTTGCCGTTTGCTTGCAATTAAGCGCATCTTCATAAAGCGAGCGTATCCTGCGGTTGAGCTTTCTGCGGCACTCCGGTGAAAGCTTTTCCGCTTGCAAACGCAGACTTTGTACCTTTTCAATTATTTCGTCCGCCTTTTTTGAGTATTCGTTTCCAAGCTCTTGCAGTGTCATTTTAAAATACCTCCGTAACATTCAATTGCTGTCGGCGCTTTGTTGCGCCCTACAATCACAATAATATCACACGAAACGTGTAGAGTCAAGCAAAAACACACGATTTGTGTAGATTTGTGAAATATATCTAAAATTAAGTGATGATATTTGTGACTATTTGCCGTTGAAATTACACAATATGTGTGGTATAATACTTTTGGATAAAGAGATAAGCCCCACACGGGTGTGGGATGAAAAAAAGGGGTAAAACTGAATGAGTGAATTTTCTGAAAAGCTTAAGCAGCTGAGAAAAACTGCCGGCTACACCCAAGCCGAAGCGGCGGCGCTTCTTAAAATGTCGCCAAGCGCTGTCGGAATGTACGAGCAGGGTCGCAGAGAGCCTGATCTTGAAACAACACAGCGTATTTGTGAGTTTTATAAAGTGTCGCCCAACTACCTTGTAAGCGACAGCAGCGATGCACCAACCGAGGTCAGCGATATGATTATTGAACTGCGCCGTCAAATGCGCGAGTCAAAAGGTATGATGTTTGACGGGGTGCCCATCAGCGAAGAAGATACCGAGAAGATTTTTGACGCAATGCTTCTGGCTGCACAGCTGATTATGAAACAACGCTCAACGGAGGAGCCAATAACAGATGCAGAATAAAATTAAATTACTTGTGCAACAGCTTACCGAAAAATACGGTACTGCTGAGCCCGAGGCTTTATGCCGGCAAATGGGGATAGTTATTGCAGATTGTGATTTACCCGATGTTACACGCGGCTTTTGTATGACTTTAAGTTACGGTACTGCAATTGTCACCAATCAAAAGCTTTGCCCTGAGGCGCGGCGTGCTTGCATTGCTCATGAGCTCGGTCATGCAATGCTGCATGACGGGTTGAATTATATGTTTATACAAAAAAGCACATGTATGGTTGCCGGTCGCTACGAGCGTGAAGCAAACCTTTTTGCGGCGTGCTTGCTGATATCGAAGCTTGAACAAAGCAACGAAATCGAAGGTGCAACGGTTCCGGAGCTTTCGGCGGCACTTTTTCTGCCTGCTGAATCAATTGAGGAATATTTTAAAAATGGGAATCCCTAAAAATCAAGTTATGCTTTTACCGCAATCAAGCTTAAAATGCTCCGCTAAAGCCAATTATTATAAAGAACAAAGGCAATTCGAGATTACCGCTTCCCGAATTGCCTTCTTAAATTTTCTTTTTTATAATAAGTAAGTGCTCTAAACAGACCGGCACGTTTGGTTTCGGTAAAAAACGTCGCACTGCAGTCTTATACTGAGTTCATTTATAAGAAGTAACCTGAATGCCGGCACGTCGCTGTAAGCCCCTGCCGTACAGCCCGAGTCTGCGGCGTTGCTTTGCGCGCAGCGCCAACCGTTTTAACAATTTTTCCGCACTTGTTTTAATTGTTGCTCAAAACACAGCCTTCAGCTGTAAGCAGTTTTGAGATAAAACGGTTGAAAGAGTCGCCGCTTATTGCGGCGGCAGAAGAAATCGCAAAAGCAAACGAACTAAAGCTGCTGATTACAATTGAAAACGGAGTTCAATATCGCGGCGACGAATATGCCGTGCGGCAATTGATCTCCATTCTCATTGACAATGCGGTTAAATACGCCGTGGCGGACAGTCCTATCGAGTTTTATCTTAAAAAAGCAAAAAAGGGAATTATAATATCCTGCAAAAACCGCAGCGAGAATATTGACAAGGATGAGCTGCCAAAGCTTTTTGACCGTTTTTACCGTGCCGATAAATCGCACACGGAAAGCGGCAGTGGTTTTGGAATAGGTCTTTCCATTGCACGCAGCATTGCAGAAGGGCATGACGGAACAATTAAAGCCGAAAACGAGGGCAACGATATTATATGCTTTACCGCACATCTGCGTTGATTTTTAAAGTGTAACAGTAATTTTTGAAAATATAAAAAACGACAGCTCACTGCAAACAAACAGTGCACTGTCGCTTTTATTATAGCTATTGCAAAATCGGAATTGCTCTTTAAATGTTGATTTTGTTTATCTGTCATTCTGAAAACCGTCAGCCCTGAGGTAAGCCCTGCCGCGCCGCGCCGAGACCGTTTTTTCCAAAACACCTGCTTTTTTTCAAGAAGCTTTTTCAAAAAACGGTCCGCAAAGCCTGCGGCTTTGCCGTTGCCTTTCGGCAACGGCGCCGCGGAGCGGCAGGGCTTACCTCAAGACTGACGGAGATAAATCACTGATGCGGTTTGGGCTTTTGACTTTTACCGGCTTTCAACCAACAGAATAAACAAACAAAAAGCAACCGTTTTGATATACCAAGACGGTTGCTGTTGTTTTTCATTAAGCGATACTGTGTTGCGACAAAATTATTTATTCTTTGCTGCCGTCTTTGCAGCCTTAGCTTCAAGGTGAGCCTTCTTAATGCGCTCTTTTGCTTCCTGCTGTGCGGCCTTTTGCTGCACTTTTTCACGAATGCGATTTGCCTTTTTCGCGCGATGATTTTCGATAGCGCTTGTAAAGCCGAAAAGCGGCTTTGTGAAGATTATCAAAAGCAGATCCGCACCGCCGAAAACGATAAGCCAAATAAGATTTTTTACAACATGCAGAGCATAAGTGTCCGCAGTGTTCGTGCTGATTATACGCACGGTGAAAATAAGTGTAAAAACGCTTAGCACCGCAATAAGAACGGCGTCGATTATTTTTGCTATGAGTTTGTTGTTTCCCTTTTCCAAAAAGGTGTTTATCTTGCTAACCTGCATTGTAAGCTACATTCCCTTCACGGTGTTAAACATTTTTAAAACTCTGCCGCCGATTACAAGCACCGATATCGGCACTCTCCTTATATTGCGGCACTTCTCAACCAATAGAATTATACAATACTTTTAATAATGTGTCAACCGAAATTTATGTTCGTTTTTTTGATTCTTGTTATCGGGCAGCTCGTCCCTACCGATTACAAAACTTATAAGAAGGATAAGTTTTGCAAAATTCGGCAACATTTAAAATATCGTGCAAAAATTCGTCCCTTTGCTCTTTGTTAAACGGCGTAAAAGGGTCACTGACGGCAAAAAACATAACCTTGCCTTTGCCTATCGGCTTTGCACGATCCTTTTTGAAATTAAAGCCGACGCCTATAAGCCTTTTTGAAACAGCTTCACCGACGGTTACAATAATCTCGGGCGACACCAGTTTAAACTGTCTGCGCAAAAACTGTATGCAGTTTTCCGCGCGCTGTTGCTCGGCAAAGCTGTCGCCGCTTGTGCTCTGAAACAGAAATGTTGAAAAAACGCCCTCATTTTCTATTTGCGCAAGCTTAAAAACCTCTTTCAGAAACTCTCCGTCCTTGCCGCAATAGGCATCTCCTGCATCAAACTGAGCTTTGCTCGGCTTTCGTAAAACAACCATAATTCTTGCGTTTTTTTCTCCGCCGAAAACAAATTTATTGCAAGCAGTGCCGCATTTTGCGCACTGCGATATTTCCTTTGAAAGCTCTATCCACTCTCCGTAAGTATCCAACGCGGCACCCCCTGCTCCCGTTTCATTTTTTTAACACTTATTTGCCCACGCAAAACTTGCTGAAAACCTCATCGACTACGGCATCGGTGACTTTTTCACCCGTCAGCGATAAAAGCTGCGTCAATGCGTCATCTATACAAACTCCCACTATATCAAGAGGCATTCCTGAATTAAGCGTATTCAGAGCTTCATTTACATATTGCAGCGCCTTTTCGCAGCAGCTGCGCTGTCTTTCAGAGCAAAGCAATGTTTCGCTGCCGTCAAGCATTGCGGTTCCGCAGGCAACGCTTACAGCCTCATTAAGCTTTTGGGCGTCCTTTTCGTTCTTTGCCGAAATTTCAATAAACGGAATATCGCCGAAAACAGATGTATCCAACCGTCTTTCAAGATCGGTCTTATTAAGAATTGCAACCGACGGACGCGTTTTGCATATTTCAATAAGTTTTGTATCTTCTTTGTCCGCCTCGCGGCTTTGGTCGAAAACCGCAAGAATAAGTCCTGCACTCTCGATTCGTTCCCTTGAAAGCTCAACGCCCATTTGCTCAATCTCATCGGTTGAATCGCGAAGACCTGCGGTATCACTTAACCGCAGTGTAATATCTCCCAGCATCACTGTATCTTCTACAACGTCTCTTGTTGTGCCTGCAACGGGCGTTACAATAGAACGCTTGGAGCCTGATAGCAAATTCATAAGAGTGGATTTCCCGACATTCGGCTTGCCGGCGATAACGGCATTTACACCCTCGCGCAAAACCTTGCCTGCGTCGTAGTGCTCAAGCAGCTTTTCAAGCCCGAGCCGTGCTTCATTAAGAGCGCCCTGCAAAGTATCAAAACTGAATTCCGGCAGTTCGTCGTCGGGATAATCGGCGTGCACCGCAAGACCTGCGGCGGCAGTGAGCAGTGCGCTCTTTATCTTTTGCACCTTTTGCGACGCGGCACCGTCGTGCAAGGAAAGTGACGCGCGCTGTGCCTTCTCACCGTTTGCCGAGATGATTCCCATAACGGACTCCGCCTCAATAAGGTCAAGCTTGCCGTTTAAATATGCTCTTTTTGTAAACTCTCCGTTTTGTGCAGGCTCCGCGCCGGCTTCAAGCACTGCACGCAGTGTTTTTTTAACAACAAACATACCGCCGTGAACGGAAAGCTCGACAACATCCTCTCCCGTATAGCTTTTCGGAGCGCGAAAGACAAGTGCCACAGCCTCGTCTATAACAGAACCATCTCTGCCCTTCACCTTTCCGAACAGTGCTGTGTAGCCTTTTATTTCGCAAAGCTTTTTTTGCGATACCGAGCTGAAAACCCTGTCCGCAACAGCAATTGCATCTGTTCCGGATATTCTAATAACGCCGATTCCACCCGCTCCCGGCGGAGTTGAAATTGCGGCAACGGTTTTTTCTGCCACCTTTTAATTCACCAACTTAAAAATACTACCGCAAAGAAATTAAACTTTGCCTAAAAAATAATTTTAAAAACCGCCAAGCAGCGGTCACAGGTAACCTGAAAATTACCGTAGGCAAGCGCTCGGCGATTTTAAAAAAATCTTAAAGAG
>USAR01000055.1 GCA_900552605.1 uncultured Oscillospiraceae bacterium
ACTTTCCGAGCAAACGGTGATTTCAGCAAATTCACAGGCGTTAAGATTGACGGAACGCTGATTGATCCGAAGAATTATACGGCGAAATCCGGCTCAACGATTATCACGTTGAAAGCGGATTACCTCAAAACGCTTTCTGTCGGTACACATAAACTCACTGTTGCCTATAACGACGGCGAGTGCAGCACTAATTTTGTGGTAAAAACAGCTTCGGAGCAGACAAATCCGACAGAAGGAGATAAAACAGATACTACAAGCCCGCAAACAGGCGATAACAGCAATTTGCTTCTGTGGGTAGCCCTGCTGTTTGTTTCCATTGCAGGTATAATTGGAACAGTAGTTTACAGCAAAAGGAAAAATAGTATCAGCGATTAACACCATAAAGACCGTCAAGTTGTAATTCGACTTGACGGTCTTTGTTTATCGGGAATATATTAAGAATGTCAGATTGTAGATGATATCATTGTTTACAATTTCAATCGCTCGGTTTCATATGTTGTTCATCCGACCAACCCATTCCATTTGATTTTCAGCTTTAAGCCGTTCTGTTACACCTTCGCGCTCTGCCATCTGTTTTATGAGACGAGAAAACATATCTTCTGCTTGTTTGTCACGATCTGAGAGGTAACCGTTTAGTTTACCGCTTGTCAGCAAATTTTGATAAAAAACCTTGCGATTTTGTTTGATGTACCGCAAATGCCGCTGTCCCCAAATACCGATATGCAACTGTTCTTCCTCCGGTAGTTTTAGGCACGGCAAATAATAGTCGCCTTGTAGCTCATACCATAGCCCATTGCTTTCATCATATTTGTACTTTTCCATAAAATCTCGACTTCCTTAAAATCTTGTGCCATAATATCAAAGAGGCATAAAGTCGGCAAATGTACGGAGAAATATGTGAGTTTTCAGCCGGATTTCAATATGGATTTTAGGTTGGTTAAGAACATCCGCACCAACGCTCAAAGCCTTTGTTTATGCGGCTTTGGGCGTTTTTCTTTGCCCAAAATTTTCATTCAAATTACTTGTCACAAGCAAAAAACGGGCGCATAACATAAAGCTGCACGCCTGCCGAGTCTGTTATATTTACAGCACGGAAGAATATTGATGTATGATATGGCGGAGGGTTAACCCTCCGCCATACTTTTTTGCGTTCCTTTACGGTGTTTTCAATATCCTTCATTTTCCGAATTCTGTTTTCAATTGTTTTAATATCCGTTTCGCATTAAACAGGCATTTGGGTATATGCTTCGGCTTTTTAACTTCAGCTTTTTAGTGTGTAAAAAGCCGTGTGCTGTCGCACATATGGCTTTGCAAAATTATTGTGCGGCAGCATACTGTAAAGCCGGAGTGCTTAAAAAAACATATTCATTTAATTCAAAAAGAACATAAAGAATTCTTGTTAAAGTGTTCAATATGCACAATGTACAAATCGTGCAGTTGACGGTTTGCACTAAAATGTTTTATAATATTGTCAAATCAAAAAAGCAAATTCGGAACAGACAATGGCGCCTGATAATAAAAGGTGCGGTTGTCTGCTTTTTTATTTTTTATAATATAAAAGAAACGGAGCGATAAAAATGAACGAAAATTCAACTGAAATAATGCTTAAAAACATCGGTATGGAATACGATAACGGCGTTACGGCACTTACAAATGTAAGCATTGATATTAAAAAGGGAGAATTTATATCGCTCTTGGGTCCGTCGGGCTGCGGCAAAACTACGCTTTTAAGAATAATTGCAGATCTGCTGAAGCCCACAAGCGGCGAGGTTACCGTAGGCGGTGAAACGCCTAAGGCTGCACGCCTTAAAAGAAAGTACGGTATTGTTTTTCAAAGCCCCGTGCTTTATGACTGGCGAACCGTTAAGAAAAATGTGATTTTGCCGATGGAGATATTAAAGGTTTCGAAATCCGACAGAGAGGAACGGGCAATGCAAATGCTTGAGCTCGTAGGGCTTAAGGATTTTGCCGACCGTTATCCGAAGCAGTTATCGGGCGGTATGCAACAGCGAGTGGGTATTGCAAGAGCACTTGCGATTCAGCCGGAAATACTTTTAATGGACGAGCCTTTTTCGGCGCTTGACGAATTCACCCGTGAAAAGCTGCATGAGGATCTTCTGAGAATTTGGAGAAAAACGAATAAAACGATAGTATTTGTAACACACAATATAGCCGAATCTGTATTTCTTTCGGACAGAGTTTGCGTTTTGTCACCGCATCCGGGCAGACTATCGGCGGTAATTGATATTGATTTGCCGAGACCCAGAACAGCAGAGATAAAAGACACAGCGGAGTTTACCGATTATGTTGCGAAAATCAGAGGAAGCTTTGAGGGAGTGTAAAAAAATGAAAACCCTTAAAAAAATCTACAACGCAAAATGGTTTATGCCGATTTTGTGGACGCTTATTATTATAGCGGTTTGGGAACTGTTTGCTACGGTTGTGGAACTTACCGAGCATTCGCCCGAAAACTTTTTACCGCACATCGGCGGAATAATAAACTCGGTAATATCCGCAGAAAAAATCAACGGAACGCAGACTGCGATAGGTATGGTGCTTCAAAATGCAGGAGCAACGCTTTCCCGTGCCGGCATAGGTTTTGCCGTAGGAACGGCGCTCGGTTTCATATTGGCACTCTTGATGAGCCTGTTTGATACGGTTGAGAAGATTGCTTTCCCGTACCTTATGCTTATTCAAATGATACCTGTTTTAGGTTTGGCACCTATCATATTGGCGCTTACCGGCGATATTGCAAAAAGTCGAATTGTTATTGCCGCGATACTCACATTTTATCCGGTGGCGGCAAATACGCTTGCGGGATTCAAATCGGTACAAAAGGAAAAGCACGAGCTTATGTATTCGTATGCGGCAGGTGTAGGGCAGTTTTATTTTAAAACTATGTTTCCCGCCTGTTTGCCGTACTTTTTTACAGGACTTAAAATAGCGGCTCCCATGGCAATTACCGCGTCTATACTTGTTGATACCTTACAGGGCGGTGTGGGGCTCGGATGTCTTTTATCTCAGTCTCTTAAAGGAGCTATGACAAGATATGTTTTCTGGCAGATCATAGTGCTGAGTGCTGTGATAGGTGTTTTAAGCTTTGTTATTATCGGATTTACAGAAAAGCTTATATGCCGTCACAGACAGTGAGGGGGGAACAAGAATGGTGAAAATGAAATTGCCTGCTAAACCGCCGCACAGCGGCGTTAAAGCTGTAATTTATCCTGTGGTGTTCGGCGTTTTGATTATAGCCCTGTGGCAAGGCGGAATATTACACAGACTCCTTAATACAAGCGCGGTTATATTGCCGGTGCCGACCAAGATTATCGATATTATAAATGATAACGGCACGGCGATTTGGCAGAACACCAAAATCACGCTTTCGGTTATACTGCCGGGGCTTATAATCGGCTCTGTAATAGGTTACATACTTTCGGTTCTGGCTTGCTTTTCGCCTCGCTTCGGCGGCACGGGACTGACCGTTATTGCGGCAGTAAGCGCCGTGCCGATAGTTGCTTTATCGGCAGTTATGCTCCAGTGGACAAGGAGAGTAAGCCCTGATGTATCGGTAAGGAGCTATGTTATGAAGCTGCTTATAGTAATTATTGTAAGCATAGCTTCCATGACTCTTAACGCATATAGGGGACTTACGGAGCTGCCGCCTTTTTCGCTTGACCTTATGAAATCCTATGCGGTCAAAAAGCTTACGGTGCTTTTTAAGTTAAGGGCGCCTAACAGCATACCGTTTGTGTTTACTTCACTTAAAGTTAGCGTTCCGGCAAGCGTTATGGCGGCGCTGGTAAGCGAATACTTTGCCGAGAAGGTCTGCGGTGTAGGCAGAATGATAAGAGAAAACATTTTAAAGGCGCAGTATTCCACAGCTTGGGCTTATATAGCCGTTGCGTGTATTATAGGCATTGTTTTATTCGCCGTTTTATCGGCAGCAGAGAATTTGGTAATGAAAAAGCGACGCTGAGCTTTTTTATTATATAAATTGCATATATTGGAGGTAATTGAAATGAAAATGAAAAAAATTGCAGCGATTGTTTTATCGGCCATACTTACGTTTTCCTTTGCAGGATGCGGAAGTAAGGGTAAGGAAGTCTCATCAGGAGCCGATATGACAGACGAGGAAAGAATTGTTTCTGCCGCTAAGGCGGGAATGGTAGGAAACTGGGGCCTGGGCAACGAGTATGAAATTCAGGCGTTGCTTGCAAAGTACGGACAGCCTACCGATTATGTAAGCATGGACTTTACCATGGATCAGTTTGATACCGACGCTATTACTTTGGCTTCGGCTATGACATATAACGAGCTTGGTCTTGTTAAAAACGATTATGAAGGTGGTTACGGCTACGGAGACACTGTCGGCACAATAGATATGAACGATCAGGGCGTCGCAATGCTTGAGGATATGATTTTCTGTACTAAAGATTTTGCGGCAAAAAATCCCAATACGGTTCGTGCGTTTGTTTCGGCTTCGCTTAAGGGCTGGAAATACGCCTGTGAACACCCCGATGAGGCGGCGGAAATAGTTTACAAAGCAGGGTCTTCGGTTTCCTCGGCGCATCAGGCTTATATGGCGAAAGAGGTTGTGAAGCTTGTTCAGACAGATACTAAGGGAAAAACCGTTACGGATTACGGACATATGGACGATGAAGCATTGCAGCAAACGCTTGATCTTGCGAAAAAATACATAAAGCTTGACGACAGCGCAGCTTCCGAAAAGCTTTCGAAACTTACGCTTGATGACATAAGAAACGCCTCGTTCCTTACAGGCGACATCGGAACACCCGAGAAAAAGGATGTTTCGATACAGCTTAAATGGCTGCCGCAGGCACAGTTTATGGGCTATTATGTTGCAAAGGATAAAGGCTATTACAAAGAAGCGGGACTTAATGTTACCATCACCCCCGGAGGCGGAGATATCGGCGAAACAACAGCGGTTGCCGGCGGCACGGTTGATTTCGGCGTGACTTGGGTTTCAAACCTTATAACGGCAAATGCCGGCGGAATGGACCTTGTTGATGTGGCACAGATCTATCAGCGTTCAGGTCTTGTACTGGTTTACAAAAAGTAGAATATTTCACCGCACACGAAAAAATCGTGTGCGGTAACATAAATTTTGTGAAAGGATATGGTTTTATGGATCTGCTTATTAAAAACGGAACGGTCGTTACGGATTCCGAAATGTTTAAGGCAGATATTGCGGTAAATGACGGCAGGATTATTTCAGTTGCCGAAAATATTAAACCGGAAAGCGGCACGGAAGTTGTAAACGCGGATGGAAAGCTTGTGCTTCCGGGTGCTATTGACGCACATACTCACCTTGCGATGCCGTTTGGCGGAACGATATCGTCCGACGATTATTTTGCCGGCACAAGGGCAGCCGCCTGCGGCGGCACCACAACGGTATTTGATTTTGTTTTGCAGGACTTCGGCGAAACAATGGTTGAAGCGGTTAAACGCCGTGACAAGCTTTGTAAGCCGGCGGCAGCAGTTGATTACGCTTACCATGTTGCGATTAAAGATGTAAGCGGAGACCTCATCAATTCAATAGACGAGGCGGTAGAATACGGAGTTCCCTCATTCAAGGTGTTTATGGTTTATGATTTCGGCGTTAAGGACGGCGTTTTCTATCAGGTGCTTGAAAAGGCTAAAAGCGCAGGCGCGCTTATTGAAGTTCATGCCGAGAACAACGAAATGGTCAATATGTTTACAAAAAAATTCCTTTCCGAGGGCAAGACAAGTGCGTGGTATCATTACCTCTCAAGGCCTGAATTTGTTGAAGCCGAGGCGGACGAACGGGCAATTCAATGGGCAAAATCGCTTAATGCCCCGCTTTACATAGTTCATCTTGCGAACAAACAGGGTGTTGAGGCGGTTACTAAAGCCCGTGACGAGGGCTATGAGATATACGCCGAGACCTGCCCGCAGTATCTTGAATTTACCTGTGATGTGTATAAACGGGAGGACGGCAGAAACTTTGTATGCTCGCCGCCTATGAAGGGTGAGGAAAGCCAAAAAGCCCTGTGGCAGGCGATAAAGAGGGGCGATATCGCAACAATAGCGACCGACCACTGCCCGTTCCAATCCTACGAAAAGGATTGGGGAAAGGAAGATTTTTCAAAAATTCCGAACGGTTGCGCGGGAATTGAAAATATGTATCCTTATATGCTTTCGGCGGCAAATAAGGGTGAAATAAGTTTTCCGAAGGCAGTTGAGCTGTGCGCGGCAAATCCGGCAAAAATATTCGGATGTAAAAACAAGGGTTCGCTTGCGGTAGGTAAGGACGCGGATATTGTAATTTACGATCCTGCCGCCTATTTTACAATAACGAACGATAAAATGCATTCCGACTGCGACCACACAATCTGGGAGGGCGTAAAGCTTAAGGGCTATCCCGAAAAGACCTATTCAAGAGGACGCCTTGTATTCGATAAAGGCGAATTTAAAGGCGAAAAAGGCTGGGGCAAGTTTGTTAAATGCTCGCTTAAATAATTTAATCTCTACATTTTGTTTTAAGAAGGTGAAACAATGCTTGATATAAATAAAGAAGCCGCAAGATGTCTTTTATGCGCCGTCGGTACTTGTGATAAAGCGTGCAAAAACGGATATAAACCGGCTGAAATGATACGCTCCGTTTTTTTTGAAAACATTGAAAACGCTGCAAGTTTTGTTAATAAGTCGGTTTGCTGCAACTGCCGCGGAGACTGCGAAAGCGCCTGTATACATTATGACGAGCCCATAAGAATCAAAGAAATGGTTAAAATGCTGCCCGAATGTAAAAAAACAGAATTGAAGGATTTATCCATAGATTTTTTGGGAGTTCATTTTGAAAATCCGTTCATTCTTTCTTCCTCAATTGTTGCCGGCAGCTATGAAATGTGCGCCAGCGCTTTCAAAGCCGGCTGGGCGGGTGCGGCGTTTAAAACAATAGGCTTTTTGAAGCCTCGGGAGGTTTCTCCTAGATTTGATGTTTTAAACAAGGAAAGCACACCGTTTATCGGCTTTAAAAATTTAGAGCAGATTTCCGACCATGATTTAAGCGAAAATTTAAAGGATTTAAAACGGCTTAAAGAAGATTTTCCGAATAAGGTTATAGTAGCTTCGATTATGGGCAGGGACGAAGAGGAATGGACAAGATTAGCCGAACTTGTAACCGAAGCCAAAGCTGATATTATAGAATGTAATTTCAGCTGTCCTCAAATGTGCGGCAAGGGACTTGGCTCCGATGTCGGACAAGATCCGGAGCTTGTGGCGCGGTATACGGCTGCAGTGAAAAAAGGCACACACTTGCCGGTGCTCGCAAAAATGACTCCTAATATCGGGCATATGGAAATACCGGCAATAGCCGCTGTAAAGGCAGGTGCAGACGGAATTGCGGCAATAAACACGGTTAAAAGTATAACGGGACTGACTTTAGACTGCAAAAAACCGAGAATGGATGTATCGGGAGAAAGCGCCGTTTCGGGTTATTCCGGGAAAGCCGTTAAACCGATTGCGCTTAGGTTTATAAGTGATATGAAGCACAACGCCGAATTGAAGGATATACCGATAAGCGGTATGGGCGGAATTGAGACCTGGCACGACGCGGCGGAGTTTATGGCACTCGGCTGCGGAAGCGTTCAGGTAACCACGGCGGTTATGCAGTACGGATACCGTATCATAGATGATTTATTGAGCGGCTTGTCGCTTTTCCTTTCCGAAAACGGTTATAAAAAGCTTTCCGATTTTGTCGGTACGGCGCTCGGTGAAATAGTTTCCGCCGATAAGCTTGACCGCAACAGTATTGTTTATCCTTCCTTGAACAAAAGTAAATGTGTGGGCTGCGGAAGATGTGTGATTTCCTGCCACGACGCGGGGCATCAGGCTCTGACACTCAGCGATGAAACGCTTAAGCCAAAGCTTGACCCGAGAAAATGCGTCGGCTGTCAGCTGTGCGCGCTTGTGTGTCCTCTCGAATGTATAGGTCAATCAAAGAGAGTGGAGTTAAAGGCAAGCGGATATTAAAAATGTGGGGTGACGCAAAATGGCGATAACCATTCTGAAGCTTTGCGAGGACGCAAAGACAAAATACGATATGGAGCTTGTTGCGGGCAAAAACGGCATAGAAAACACCGTCAGATGGGTTCATATGGTGGAGGACAGAGAGGTTCCCGACTTTCTGCACGGCGGAGAACTGATATTTACAACGGGTATCGGTCACATTGAAAGCGACGACCGTATGCTTGAGTTTACCCGTAATCTTTATGCGCACGGCGCC
>USAR01000056.1 GCA_900552605.1 uncultured Oscillospiraceae bacterium
AATATACTTTGCCCTATGTGACCCGCGACAAACAAAAAAGCGCAGTGCTCAAGTTGAATTTATCAACCGAGAACTGCGCTTAAAAACGGAATTACCTGTTAACCTTTACAGAAACCGTGTTGCTGTACTTTCCGTAAAGTCTATCGCCACCTGCCGAAATATAAGACCTTACCCTTACATAGTAAGTTTTACCCTTTTGCAACGAGCTTATATTGCAAGAGACGGCCTTTCCGGAATACGCTTTTTTATATCCCGAGTTTTTTGCGGTGCTGTAATAGACCTCATAACCGTTGGCATTTTTTGCCTTTTTCCAAGTAACCTTCAGCTTTTTAGATGATCTATTTTTTGCGCTTGTCAGCTTTGCCGCGGCAGGTGTTTTGTATTTTTTAACCGTCACCGAAACAACTTTGCTGTATTCGCCGTACATTTTCACATTGCCGACTGTCTTAAATGCGCGTACCTTAAAGTAGTAACGCTTGCCCATTCTAAGCCCTCTGATTTTCGGAGAAGCGGAAGTACCGGTGTAGCCGAGCTTATAACCCTTCTTTTTCGATGTGCTGTAATAGACCTGATAACCCGAGCCGGCAGTTTTCTTAAAGCTAATCGTGCATGAGCCTATTCCTTTGCACTTTGCCGATTTTACGGTTACATTTTTAGGCTTTGTTGCGGTATCGACAGCATCAGCTTTACCCTCACCCTTAGCCGAGCCGTATGTGCGGTATGCCGTAACCTTGTAATAAAAAGCCTTTCCGCTTTGCAGCTTTTTATCGGTATATTTTTTAATAGAGCCGCTTTCGATTGTCCTTATTGCTTTATAGGAGCCGTTTTTGGCAGAAGCACGCCAAACAATATACCCGTTTGCCTTATCGACCTTATTCCAACTGAGAGTAATGCTTGATGTTGTCTGATTCTTTGCTTTTAACCCATTAACAGCGCCGACCGAATAACCGCTTGTTCTTGCAGAAAAGGTTGAAACGCTGCGGGAAGTAATCCTTTTGCCGTTAGCGTTTTTAAAAGGAACTACCCTGTAATAAAGCTGTGTTCCCGAGGTAAGCCCTGAGTCCTTCCAGGAGGTTTTTGTACTGCCGAAAAGCGTTGCCGCAAGCGAAAACCCGCCTGATTGATTAAAAGAACGATAGATATAGTATCCGTCGCAGCCGGGCGATGCGTCAAAGGAAAGTGAAACACTGTTAACAGTATAGCTTCTGTTAAGCGTTTCAATTCGTTTAGGATAGATGTAAAAAGTCTTTGTAATGCTGCCGGAATAGTTGCCATAGCCTGTTATGGTCATTGTTGCAAGTCCCGGCATACGGTTGTTTTTGTAATCAGTGCCATAGTTAATGCTGTCTATAACCTTGCCGCCCACAGTAAGCTCTATATCCTGAAAACGGTCGCTGCCGTTATAATCCTTATCTGTAATTCCGCTTACCTTTGCCGACGAAATACCTTGAACATAATCAAATGACGAGGTGCACACGGTTTCAAAGAACGACGCCCCTTCGATAAATCCTGTTTCATTATCTGCAGGCATTGCAACCGATGTGGTTTTAAGGGTTACTTCATACGCATCAGGCTCCAAATTACTTGCCGCCTTTACAGGAATTCTTGCAATTCTGTATGCGCCGTTCACAAGGCTGTTGCTCGTTTCAATCGTTTCATTGGCATTGTTTTCAAGCATAATCACATTGCCCGAAGAATTGACATTCCAAGAGCCGCTTTTTGTTTTTAACGAAGTTGTGATTCTGCCGTTTAAAGAAAAACCGGAAGGCAGTGTATATTCAAGCTGTATTCCGCACAGCTTAATGCTTTCCTCAGGCATTGTCATTTCAATTTCAATGCAGCCGTTGCCGCCGTCAACACTGCCCACAACATCAAACCTGCCTTGGCGCAGCTCTTCCGCAAACACAGAAGGACAAACAGAAAGCACAAGACAAACGCAAAAGAAAAACGATAAAAGCTTCTTCATATTAACAACCTTTCGAAACACAATAAATAAATGCTATATATGCAAGCGACAAAATGCTGAGTTTATGTCAGACGGTTTAGGTTAAATTTCCCGTCAGCCTGAACATATTTATTATATCAACCCCCGCAATATTTGTCAATGTTGTATTGCAAATGCGACACTATTCTCAATCACACAGGACTGTATGAGTACAAACACGGTAAGATGTTAATGCACCTCAAGTTTTGCTTTGAGAGTATCCCTAACGAACCAACTCCTGCTGCAATGCTTAGATACTACCGACAACGCAAAAGATTAACCACACGGCAGTTAGCCGAGAATGTAGGAATTGTACCTGCAACGGTGCTGATGTATGAGCGTGGACGATTTCCGATACCATATCAAATTGCAGTAGCATTTGCAGATATTCTTGAAATTGACAGTAATCTGCTCTTTGATGAATTCGCACGATTTATGGATTATCCTTACAGCAACAGATTACGAGAAGTCAGAAAAGTATATGGATTGAATCAAACGGTTTTTGCGGAAAAAGCTAATATTTGTTACAGTATCTATGCTAAATGGGAAACCGCTGTCCGTCAGCCGTCACGAAAGATGTATGAGCAATTAGTAACTACATATCCCGAAATAAAAATATAAATCTTACAGCGTATCTTCGACAGAACAGATACGCTGTATTTTATAATCGGCATATTGGTGTTTTTACTTTTTCTTTTGTAAGATGAAGATACAATAAAACACAGGAGGAAAACACTATGGAAAAATCATTATTTGAGCAGAACGGCGGTACATACCGCCAAGTTGGAGATTATCTTCTTCCAAACATTACTCTCCCTGAAGAAGAAACAGTACATATTGGTATATGGGGACAGAGACACAAACGATACTTGAAGCAAAACCATAGGGTATTGTATATGAACTTACTGACAAGCGGAAAGCTGAACAGTTACCTTGCCGATATTGATAAGCAGGCAGAGGATATGCTTTTTCGGCTTGTTAAACAGATGGCAAAGCGTGAAGGTGTAACCGAAGCACTTAAAGTTGAAAATCAAATGGAGTGGGTTGGGCAGATGAACAATATCCGTAATCGAGCAACAGAACTTGTAAACGCTGAACTTATATATAATTAAATAGATATGACAAATCGCCTGCCAAAATGGTTTGGCAGGCGATTTTGCTTTTACTTGATTTCAGTTTTCCAAAGTCCGTGGAGGTTGCAGTAAGCATAAACTGCAATGAGTTTATCTTCGCCGGTGCAGAAGGTAGCTTCCGGTGTATCGCCAGGTTTAAAGGCTCTCCGCTGACCTCCGTTCTCCGTTTCAAGGTAAATCCACTGAATATAATGCTCCTCGGTCATGGGATGGGTTGTTTCGCCGATCCTTACATAAACAGAACCGTCTTCCAAATTCACAAAAGGCAAGTGCTTTTCTCCCGCCGCTTCGGTGGTGTTAGGAACCAGCGCCTCCATCTTCTGTCCGCAGCACATCATAGGAACCCCTGCATCGTGAATAAGACCGATCAAATTACCGCAATGGCGGCAAATATAAAACTTTTCTCTCATTTTTCGTTCACCTTAATAATTTTCTTTACGAACTTCAAAATAGGCCTGCGGATGCTTACATACAGGGCAGATTTCGGGAGCCGTAGTTCCAACAACGATATGTCCGCAATTGCGGCATTCCCAAACTGTTACACCGGACTTTTCAAATACTGCTCTGGTTTCAACATTTTTAAGAAGAGCACGGTATCTTTCCTCATGTGCTTTCTCAATAGCGGCAACACCACGGAATTGCTCAGCCAAATCGTGAAAGCCTTCTTCATCTGCTTCTCTTGCCATACGGTCATACATATCCGTCCACTCGGCGTTTTCGCCTTCCGCTGCATGGAGCAGGTTTTCGGCAGTGTCACCAAGCTCGCCGAGAGCCTTAAACCACAGTTTCGCATGTTCCTTTTCATTTTCGGCAGTCTGCAAGAAAAGTGCTGCAATTTGCTCGAAGCCTGCCTTCTTTGCAACAGAAGCAAAGTATGTATACTTGTTTCTTGCCTGAGATTCGCCTGCAAATGCTTCCCAAAGGTTCTTTTCGGTCTTGGTACCGGCATAGGGATTCTTGGATTCTTCCTCAAGCTTTACGAATTTTTCTTTCGGCTGTTTGCAGACAGGACAGGTTTCGGGAGGAGTATCTCCCTCGTGAATATAACCGCATACGGTGCATTTCCATTTTGCCATTTTCGTTTCCTCTTTCTTTTCTATATTTTCATTGAAATTAATGTTATGTAGCAATGCTTCCACCACATCCGCCGGAATATCGGGATAGGATTTTATCTGCTCTAAAAATTCTTTTGTGTTGGCGCTTTGCGGAAGCATAAAGCCTGCTTCCCGGCAAAGGTCTTCTGCCATAAGTCGAGACGATTTTGCTACCGCCTCCGAAAGTGTATCGGGCAGCTGGGAAGCTATGTTTTCAGCCTGCGCTTTGCTTTGAACGAGAGCACGCAGCGCCTCGACTACTTTATCCGTTTTAGGCTGCTGCGGGGGCAATTCCTTCGGCATCATTGAAATAGCACCTGAAGGACATGCCCCGGCACATACGCCGCAGCCGATACACTTATCTGGATCAATAATACTGTTCTCCGTATCAGCAGCGCCGGTAGGGCAAACATAAAGGCAAAGACAGTCTTTTGTGCAAAGTCTTAAGTTTCGTACCGCATATTTATCTGCCATTATCTTGCATCTCCTTCTATCTTTTCAAACTTCCACGCAGGAACTTTACAGACGGGACAAAGCGCAGGCGGTGCATCGCCAACGAATACAAATCCGCAGACTGTGCAGACATACACACCTGTGTTTTCAAGCATCTTGTTACCCTCGACCTCATATCGGGTGAGAAGTGACTGCAACATTCTCGTTACCTTTTCTGCCCACACCTGACAGCGAAGTCCGCCACGGTCGTGCTGCTCTTCCGCAGTTGATTTTCCGTAAGGAAATCCTACCGAAATATCATGATTAATCAATTCAAGCAGTGTCTCTGTGCCGGCATTGCTGACAGGCTCTGCTTTTTGATGGAAGAATTCTGCGAGTTTTCTAAAGCTCTCGGATTCTTCGGGCATATACTGCTTTTCGCACCCACGGGCCAGATTGGAGCAAATGATGCTCATCTCCATTGGGGATAATTCTTTTTCTGTATGCGGCTTTTCAAGGATTTCTTCTGCTTTAGCAGTTTCCTTTTTCAGCACAAAAGCATCCTTACCTGCACCGCAAATCGGACACTTGAAATCATCGGGCAATTCGCCTTCGGTTTCATGTATATATCCGCAGACTGTACATATATATTGCTTCATATTTCCGCCTCCTTTAATTGAATAATAGCATATTTCAGATTACAATTCTGTGATGTTATCACATTTTTCAATGATTTTCGCAATGTCCGTGACCGCAGCCGTGGTCGCCGCAGATATGGGTTTCCCCGCCGTGTTCATGATCGTGGTGTTCACAATGCACATCGGGATTGAAAGCAAGATTGCCGGCAACAAAAGCATTTACCGCTTCATCGGCATTACCGCTGACACCGCCGTAGAGCTTTATTCCGTTTTCTGCCAGCGCCATTTGTGCGCCGCCGCCAATACCGCCGCAAATAAGTACATCTGCTTTTACAGCGGAGAGTACGCCGGCCAATGCACCGTGGCCGGAGCCGTTGGTATCTATAAGCTCTGTTTTAATGACCTTGCCGTCTTCAATATCGTACAATTTGAATTGCTCGGTGTGCCCAAAGTGCTGAAAAATGTTTCCGTTTTCATAAGGGACTGCAATGCGCATAAAAAATGGCTCCTTTCTGCTGTTTCCTGCCTACAGCATACCGCAGTCTCGCCCGAGATGCAAGTGTGCAGAAACGGGCGCGAAACGCATGGCACGTCCGCGCCCGCCTCCGGGCAAAAAGAGAAGGATGAAAAGCGATGGAAAGCGCGCGTGCGCCGTTACAGAACTTTCTTGTTCTCGGCGCCCGGCATCGTGACGACGACGGTCTCCGGTGTGATGATGAGCGCGCCCTTCGCCGTGGCCGCACCCTGGAACATCTGCTCGACCATGGCCTTGAACGTGGCCACGACCGGCCCGTCCGCAACGTGCTCGGCCGTGCCGCGGATCTGATAGCCTCGAGCGTCTTGGCGTCGTAGACGGAGATGGCGATGCGGCCGTCATTCGCGGCGAGGTTGCGCAGCGTCGTGTCCAGGAACACGTCACCGACGACGAGCTTGCCGTCGTCCGTCACGTCCTTGAACGCGACTGGCACCACGTTCGGCACACCGGCGGCGCAGGTGGCCAGGTCCCACATGTTTTCCTTGAGCAGTTTTTTGACGTTTTCGTTGAGCATGATGCATTCCTCCTGCTGTGATTTTTGAAGCTTCCGTCATGATAGCAGGTCACACGGCAGAAACAAGATATCCGCAAATTTATGAGCAACTCATAAATTTCATAGCGGCGGCTTGACACTGGCGGGCAGAAGGATTAAGGTAGACGAAAAACCGCAGTGCGGCGCGGCCGCGCTGCCGAAAAGGAGCGTTTCTCTTGGCTTATGGCCGGATCGGCGTCATCGGCGCCATGGATTCGGAGCTCGCTGCGCTCGTCAAAAAGCCTGATAAAACGGATCCATCAGTTTTTCAGTCGTTTTTGATGGCTATGATCCAATTGCGAGCGGGGGCTTACCCCCCCCTCGCGCTCCCCCGCTGTACACTTGTCTTTACGAAACAGGCTGTAGTGCTCCATGTCTACATGGAGCCCATTTTAGAAGTGAAAGGAATGAGGTTATGGAGCTTTATACAAACGCCAGATTCATCTCCTGCGAAAAGGAAAACCGCATTTACACCGCGATGGCGGTAAAGGGCGGTCACATCGTGTGGCTCGGCGATGAAAGCAGCATCCCTCCGCGCTACGGCAAGGCAAAACGGGTCGATCTCGGCGGCGCGACGGTAACGCCCGCGTTCGGCGACACGCATATGCATTTCGGCTCGCTGTGCGTTTTCGAGAACACATTCTATCTCATGGATGTCAAAAATTTTGCCGAAGCAAAGGCGGCGGTCAGGCGCTATGCCGACAGTCACCGGAAAAACAAGGTGCTCATGGGCTACGGCTGCACCGCGAACACCGTTGCCGAGCATCGGCTGCCCGAAAAGCGCGATCTTGACGACTGGACGGAGCGTCCGCTCATGGTCATGAAGTACGACGGTCATGCTGCCGTGTGCAACAGCGCAATGCTAGCACTGCTGTCGGATAAGGTGAAATCCGATCCCGGCTGCAATACCGAGACCGGATGGCTGTACCAGTCGGCGTTTTATAACGGCGTGAACGAGGCGACGGCGTATATCCCCACGATGGATATTATACGCGGTCTCTCCGGAGGCGCGGAGTACCTTGCGTCGGTCGGCATCGGGCTCGTGCACACCGTTGAGGGCGTGGGCTTTGCAAACGATCTGGATATAGACATGATAAAAATACTCGCGCCCGGCCTGCCGCAGGCGTTCCGCATATTCTTCCAGACCATGGACCTCAAGGCCGTGAAAAAGCACGGCTTCAAGCGCGTCGGCGGCTGCTTCAAGCTTGCCCTCGACGGCTGCTTCGGCTCAGAGGACGCTGCGCTCAAGGAGCCGTACGCGAACGATCCGAACAACTACGGCGTTTTGAATTATCCGCAGGAGCGCGTGAACGAGTTCGCCATCGGCGCAAACCGCGAGGGCTGGCAGATAACCATGCACGCCATAGGCGATGCGGCGGTGGAGCAGTGCATAACGGCATATGAGGCGGCTTATGCCGATAAGCCGTGGGACGATGCGCGCCATGTGATGATCCATGTCTGCCTTGCAAGCGAGGAGCAGCTAAAGCGCGCGGCAAAGATAAAGCTGTGCATAGCCGCGCAGTCGCCGTTTATATATTGGAAGCAGGAGCCGGACGAGTATCTGTGCTCGGTGCTCGGCAGAGAGCGCACTGACAGACTAAACGCGCTGGGAACGATGCACCGCCTCGGACTTGTCGTAGGCGACGGCTCCGACGGACCGTGCACGCGTCCAAAGCCCCTGTACGGTATGGCGTGCTCCGTAAATCATCCCAATCCGGACGAGCGCATATCGCGTCTCGACGCGCTGCGAATGATAACGGCAAATCCCGCGTATATGAGCCATGAGGAGAATAAACGCGGCACTCTTGCACCCGGTATGATTGCCGATTTCGTCGTTCTCGGCGATGATCCGCTCACCGCGGAGGATATAGCGGGCATCGAGGTCAAGGCACTCTATCTGCACGG
>USAR01000057.1 GCA_900552605.1 uncultured Oscillospiraceae bacterium
GGGAACCGCATTAAGTTTTTCTGATATCCTGATGTCCATTGCCGTTGCCAATTGCAAACAGATGGACGCGACGCCTTTGCATTCTCAATAATATTAAGTGCCATATCAAAATCAGCCGTGTCGTCAACATAAATGTGACAAATGCCCGTGCCTGTTTGTATACATGGAACTGTAGCATTTTTTAAGCAAGCGTTAATAAGCCCTGCTCCGCCGCGCGGGATAAGCAGGTCAACATAACCTGCGGCTGTCATCAGCTCGTTTGCACTCACGCGTGTTGTATCTTCAACAAGCTGGATAAAATCACGCGGTATTTTGCAGTCGTCAAGCCCCTCTCTTAAAGCATTTGTAATGGCACGCGATGTGCGATAAGCCTCTTTACCGCCGCGCAACACACACACATTGCCGCTCTTAAAAGCAAGCGCTGCCGCGTCGGAAGTAACGTTCGGTCGGCTTTCGTAAATTATCGCAACAACACCCATCGGCACGGAAACCTTTTCAATAACAAGTCCGTTATCTCTTTTAACGCTGCTTAAAATTCTGCCAACGGGATCTTTAAGCGCGGCAACCTCTTTCATTCCGTCCGCCATAGCTTTAATGCGGCTTTCGTTTAGCATAAGCCTATCAAGCATAACGTCGGAAATATTGCCCCTTGCCGACTCAAGATCAAGTTTATTTTCGGCAATTATATCGCTTGTATGTTCAACAAGCCTTTTTGCCATTGCAAAAAGTGCGTCGTTTTTTTGCTGTGATGTTATTTTTGCGATGTTCTTTTTTTGCTCTGCGGCACGGCGGAGTATTTCGTGTGTTGTCATTTTTTCTTGCTTACAAATCGTGTTCCGATCTGCTTCCCTTCCAAAATATCATAAAGGACAGCAGGGTTACTGCCGTTTGCAATAACAGTGTCCGTTCCGTTTTTCATACAAATGCCGGCGGCTCTGAGCTTTGTATTCATTCCGCCCGTTCCGAGTCCCGAGTGCTTATCTCCCGATGCTGCGAGGATATCGCTGTTAATTTCGTCAACGATTTTAATAAGCTTAGCATCTTTGTCGGCATAAGGGTCTGCTGTATACATTCCGTCGATATCGGATAACATTACAAGCAGATCAGCCTTAACACTGACGGCAACAAGCGCACCGAGCGTGTCGTTATCTCCTATCGAAATTTCCTCTGTCGCCACGGTGTCGTTTTCGTTTATAACAGGCAGCACTTTAAGCTGCAACAGGCGGTTGACGGTGTTGGTTATATTATTGTGACGCTGCTCGTCCTCCATATCCTGCCCCGTTACCAAAACCTGTGCTACGGTGTGATTGTATTCCGAAAAAAGCTTATCGTAAGCATACATCAGCTCGCACTGACCCACAGCCGCCACCGCCTGCTTGGTTTGCATATCACTGGGCCTTTCGTTAAGCGCAAGCTTACCCACGCCCATTCCGATTGCACCCGACGACACAAGCACCATTTCATGCCCTGCATTTTTAAGGTCGCTTATAACCTTGCAAAGCTGCTCTATATGCCGAATGTTAATGCATCCCGATTTATGTGCCAATGTGGAAGTACCAACCTTTACAACAACACGCATTCTTGCGTTTCCTCCCTAATAACTTTCGTTAATCCGCTTAGGATTTTCCATTCATCCGCTTAGACTTTGAGTGACGGCAGCCAGCTTTTAAGCTGCGGTACATTCTTAATTAAACTGATAACAATGACGCCCACAACAATGCCGGAAAGTCCTTGCACCGCATTTGACGGGATTGAGGTAAGCGCTGCGGAGATCTTATCGCCGAGAAGCAGTGCCGAATAAAGAAAATATCCCAAAATCATAACAAGCTCTCCAAAAATGCCTGAAAGCACACGAGAAACGATATTGTTGATTTTAAGTGATGAAAAAGCTTTATATGTAAACCAGGCAACCAGCGCAACCAAATATTTGATTATAAGCGTTGCAGGCATATAGTGAGCATAGCCTGAAAAAAGATCTGCAAAGCCGGAACCTATACCTGCCGCAAGAGGACCGTAAACAGGTCCTAACGCCCAAGCTGAAACCAACACAAGCGAATCGCCCAAATGAACATAGCCGTTTGTTGCGGGTGTCGGGATTTGCGGAAACATTGTTAAAACGCAGCAAAGGGCTGCAAACAATGCGGCAAGTGCGATTTGTCTTGTTTTTTCGATATTCATAATGATCACCATTTCTTTCCAAGACACGGAATGCGATAAAAACCATCAAAATGATAATTGTTGCATCTCATCTGTTTCGGTTGTCTTTTGTAACAAAGGCGAGAAACAGGCGTCTTTATTGTTCTTAGCGTGATTTTTCACGCTAAGCTCCTCCGTTTCAACGGACAAAATCTTGCCAAAATACTTGCCGCAAAAGTATTTTTACACCGATTTGCCGATAATTTATAGATATTCTTAGTATATCACAAGGTGCCATTAATTGCAAGAAATGAAACACCGTTTTTTTGCAACATTTTAAAGCATCATTAAAAATAATTTTGGTATATTAGTTATAAAGTCTGCGAAAGTGTTGACAAAGCCGGATTTTGCGTGTACTGTTAATATATTAAAATTGTGTTTTATGGAGGGTAAGCTTAATAAATGACGTTAAAAGAACTAAAGGTGGGTGGCAGCGCCGTTATTAAAAAAGTTGGCGGTGATGGCAGTTTAAGACAGCATTTTTTGGATATGGGAGTTATTCCGGGGGTTGAAATAAAGCTTGAGAAATTTGCACCTATGGGCGACCCTATGGAGCTTCGCATTCACAGCTATGAGTTGACTTTGCGTGTTGCGGACGCAGCAAAAATTGAAATTGAACCTATTGAGAAAGGCAGGCCGCACGAAAAAACAAACTACATAGTACCGCTTGGCAGCAATCGTCATCCGGGACTCGGCGAAGACGGAATTTATCACAACAAAGCGGAAGAAAACCCGTTGCCTAAAGGCACAACTCTTACATTTGCGCTTGCAGGCAACCAAAACTGCGGAAAAACAACTCTGTTTAATCAACTGACCGGTGCTAACCAGCACGTCGGCAATTTTCCTGGAGTAACCGTGGACAGAAAAAGCGGCGCAATTAAAGGATATGCAAATACCTCTGTAACCGATCTTCCCGGAATTTACTCGCTATCACCATATACGTCGGAAGAAATCGTTTCCAGAAGGTTTATTCTTGATGAAAAGCCGCTTGGAATAATTAACATTGTTGATGCAACAAATATTGAAAGAAATTTATATTTAACTCTTCAGCTGATGGAGCTCAATATCCCGATGGTACTTGCGCTTAATATGATGGATGAAGTGCGGGCAGGCGGCGGCACAGTGCGCATTAACGATATGGAAGATCTTCTCGGCATTCCTGTTGTTCCCATCTCCGCAAGTAAAAACGAGGGCGTTGACGAGCTAATTCGACACGCCGTCCATATTGCGGAGTACGCAGAAAAACCTCGACGCACCGATTTCTGCCGTGACAGCGGTAAAACAGGTGCGGTGCACAGAGCCATACACAGCATTATGCACCTCATAGAAGACCATGCGAAAAAGGCAGAAATACCGCTGCGCTTTGCGGCAGGCAAGCTTATTGAAGGGGACGAACGTGTGCTGCAAAAGCTCGAGCTTGATGAAAATGAAAAGGAAACTGTTGAGCACATAATTTTACAAATGGAACAGGAACGTGGTCTTGACAGGGCCGCAGCTATGGCGGATATGCGCTTTTCGTTCATAACCGAGCTTTGCGATAAAACCGTTATTAAACCGAGCGAAAGCCGCGAGCACCTGCGCAGCAGAAAAATAGACAGAATACTAACGGGCAAATACACCGCGCTCCCCTCTTTTATTGCAATTATGTCACTTGTGTTTTACTTGACATTCAACGTTATCGGTTCATCTTTGCAAAACCTTTTGCAAATCGGAATTGATAAACTTACCGACACGGTAAATAATATGTTGATTTCAGCAAATGTTAACGAAATTGTGCGGTCTTTGATAGTTGACGGAATATTCACCGGAGTCGGAAGTGTTGTCAGCTTTGTCCCTATTATTGTGGTGCTTTTTTTCTTTTTATCACTGCTTGAAAACAGCGGATATATGGCACGAGTAGCGTTCGTAACAGATAAGCTGCTGAGAAAAATCGGGCTTTCGGGAAGAAGTATTGTACCTATGCTGATAGGCTTCGGTTGCACCGTTCCCGGCGTTATGGCAAGCCGCACATTGCCATCGCAGCGCGACAGACGAATGACGGTTATTCTGACACCGTTTATGAGCTGCACCGCAAAGCTGCCTATATACGGCTTTTTTATACAGAACTTTTTTCCCGATTACAGCGGAATTATAATGATAAGTATTTACCTTTTTGGAATACTGATGGGCATACTTGTTGCGCTTACCACAAAAAACACAGTGTTTAAAGGCGAGGCAGTACCGTTTGTTATGGAGCTGCCTAACTACCGTATGCCGGGTGCTAAAAATATCTTAATGCTGCTTTGGGACAAAGCAAAGGATTTCTTAAGCCGTGCTTTCACAGTTATATTTTTGGCGTCAATTATCGTGTGGTTTTTGCAAACATTCAACTTCAGCCTTAATGTCGTAAGCAATTCAAAGGACAGTATTCTTGCATGTCTTGCCGGCTATATCGCACCGATTTTTGCTCCCGTAGGGCTTAATGATTGGAGAATCGTTACTGCTCTTACCGCGGGTTTTATGGCAAAGGAAAGCGTAGTTTCAACATTGGAAGTACTGACAGCCGGTGTCGGCATAACCGCGATTATGTCAAACTCATCGGCAATAAGTATGTTGGTTTTCTGCTTGCTGTATACACCGTGCGTTGCCGCAGTTGCTGCAATAAGGCGTGAGCTTGGCGGAAAATGGGCTGCGATAATTGTTGCGTCACAATGCATAATTGCTTGGATTTGCGCCCTTGCTGCACATATCGTCTGTATCGCTTTCGGAATATAACAGTTGATATTTTACAATTTGTTTTATTACCGCATATGAACGCAATAAAAATGCCAACGACAAAAACGTGAAGTCGTTGGCATTTTTAAGTAGATTTATTGTGATATATTTAAGATTTTGCCGGAGTAAAATATTTTCCTATAAGCACACTTGAAAGAATATACATAGTGGCTGTGCATAATCCGGCAAGAAGAGAGAAATAGTTTTTGGAAATATCCGTTAGAGCGGTAACGCAAGAAAGCGCCTCGATAACTCCGAAAACCATAAGCCAGCTGCGTGCAGTGTTTGCCTTTTCAAAATAGAAAAGTCCGCAATCAAGGCTTACATACAGCGACCTTGCAAATTTATGTATATTTCTATATGCGAAAACATTTACGATTGCAATGCAAGCAGCAACAATGAACAAAGCAATTATTACAACAACCGCCGAAACAGGAAGCAGTTTAAGAACGATATCCAACTCATCCGGTGAGAAGCGAGCGGATAGCTGACTTTCGAGCTCTGATGTGAACTCTGTACCGGTAACCGAGATTAAAGCTCCGCAAATAATTCCCAATAACGCAAGCAGACCGACAAGCACCCACATAATAACATACTGCGCAAAAACAACACCGCTTACATTTCGCATATTGTTGCGGTCAACGAAACCTTTTTTACCGCCCGCAAATACTATCCACAAAAAGATCGCCGATAGAATCGTAAGCAAATTGAAGTTGCCGTTGGGCAAACCAAGCACTGCTCCGGCACTTGCCAAAATACAGATGACCAAAAACATACTGTCGTTAACAACCCCGAGCAAATGCTGTGCAACGGGGTTTTGCGCCTGGTTTACTATGTTTGGATTCGGAATAGGTGCGCCGTAATTTGCAGGCTGTCCGTTAAACATGGGTTGCGGCTGATTAAAGTTAGGCGCAGTGCCGAATCCGCCCTGCTGAACAGGCGAGAAAGGCGGTGTGCTTTGAGGCGCCGATTGCTGCTGCACAATGTTTTGTGCTGTCGGCTGAGAAATCACAGGTGATTTTCCCTGAGGTTCGCTTTCAGTAGAAGTGCCGCAGTTGGGGCAAAACTCAAAGTCGGTTTCGCTTTCATAACCACAGTTAATACATTTCATAATTACTCTACCCCCATACTTTGTGTACCATAAATTGCTAAGACATTATATAACACATTTTAATGATAATATATCGAATGCTAAATGTCAAGTAAATGTACCCAAATTGCCGAAAATTCACTAAAATGCCGCAGTAGCTGCAAAATATAGTCGACAAAGATGTTTAACTCAAAACCAAAAAAACAGCCTCACAATAAATTTGCAAGACTGTTTTTTTGTGAGCTTTTAAGCTCTTATAAGAGGACAATAAAACTGATTTCAGAAAGTGTTAAAATTGCTCTGTGCCCTGCAAGGCGTCATATCCTTCCTCGCCTGTGCGAACCTTAACAACATTTTCAACATCGTACACAAATATCTTGCCGTCGCCGATATGTCCCGTATAAAGTACTTTCTTGGCGGTTGCAATAACCTTCGGGACAGGCACTTCGGAAACAACGATATCAATTTGAATTTTCGGCAGCAGTGATGTTTCAACCAACGCGCCACGGTAATATTCGGGTTGACCTTTTTGAACTCCGCAACCCAAAACGTGTGTTACCGTCATACCGGTTATACCGATGCCGACCATTGCGTTCTTAACGCTTTCAAGCTTCGATTCCTTACAGATTATCTCAACCTTAGTAAGCTTCTTGCCGTCCTTTGTTTTCGGCTCAACATCTGCTGCAACCTTAGGCATTTCTTTAACTTCAACCGCCTCAGCAACAGGAACGTCGCCTGTAATCTCCGGCAGCTCTTCGCCTTCGTCAATATACTCAGGAAGCATTGCAAAGCCTGCATATGCGCTTTGCAAACCATGCTCTTTAACATCGAGTCCTTCAATCTCTTCCTCACGGCTTACACGCAGACCAAATGTTTTTTTGATAATGAAGAAAGCAAGCGTGATGGTAACTGCTGTCCAGGCAAGTGTGGAAAGCATTCCGAGTAACTGGATACCGAGCTGCTTAAATCCACCGCCGTAGAAAAGACCTTCACCTGCAATTTGGTTAGCGCCGAATGTAACACCGTCGCCGAGTCCGCGCTTAAATGCAGGAGCTGTATCGGTTGCAAAAAGACCGACTGCAATCGTGCCCCAGATACCGTTTAAAAAGTGAACCGCAACTGCGCCGACAGGGTCATCAACGTGCAAAACGTTATCAAGGAACCAAACACCGAATACGACCAAAACACCGGAAACCGCACCGATTACAATTGCACCGAACGCATCGCAAACATCGCAGGGAGCGGTAATTGCAACAAGTCCTGCGAGTGATGCGTTAAGGCACATTGAAACATCAGGCTTACCGTATTTAACCCATGTTAAAATCATTGTAACAACGGTTGCAACAGAAGGAGCAATAGTTGTGGTTACGAAAACCGAGCCAAGCTCTTCGATAGATGTTGCAGCGGCACCGTTAAAGCCGTACCAACCGAGCCAAAGGATAAACACACCGAGACAGCCTATCGGAAGGTTGTGACCGGGGAATGCATTTATCTTTGTTATCTTGCCTTTTTTATCTTTAACAAATTTACCGATACGCGGACCTACCATTGCAGCACCGATAAGTGCACAAGTACCGCCGACCATATGTATACAGTTAGAACCTGCGAAATCGTGGAAGCCTATTTGTGCAAGCCAGCCGCCGCCCCAAGTCCAGTGAGCTTCAATCGGATAAATAACAGCCGAAATAACTGCCGAGTAAACACAATATGAAAGGAATCTTGTCCTTTCTGCCATAGCGCCGGAAACAATGGTTGCCGTTGTTGCGCAGAACACAAGGTTAAAAACAAAGTTAGACCAATCGAAATGAGCGTAATCGGTGAAAATATCAAATCCCGGTGCACCGATTATACCGACAAGGTCCTCGCCCAAAAACAATCCGAAACCGAGAGCA
>USAR01000058.1 GCA_900552605.1 uncultured Oscillospiraceae bacterium
AGCACAAGTGCTGCCGCCATAACCAAGCTGACAACTTTCATTGATTTTTTCATTTCTCTCAACCTTCTTTTAAAAGTTTTGAAACCCTATTCGGTTTCGACTTGTAAATCGTAACACGAAAAATGACGAATGTCAATATAAAACAGTGTTTTCCAAATTGTACATTCTAAAATACGTGGTATTACAAATTGTAATACCACGTAAGTTAAACCCTGCTTATTTCTTGCAAACATCAATCCACTCCGCACCGCCGGAAAACCTTTCCAGCTCTTCAAGATTCAGCTCTATTGCACTGTTACCGCTGCCGCAGGCAGGAAAAACCGTGGTAAATCTTTTAAGGGAATCATCAAGATATATCTTAACTCCGCTGTTAACGGCAAACGGACAAACGCCGCCAACTGCGTGCCCCACAATATTTTCAACATCGTTTATCGGCAACATTTTTGCTTTGCAGCCGAAACGTTGTTTAAACTTTGCGTTATCTATTTTCCTGTCTCCGGCGGTAACTATCAAAATACAATCACCGTTATTTCCGCAAAGCGAAATTGATTTTGCAATGCGGCTGCCCTCACAATGCAGCGCATCCGCCGCAAGAGCTACAGTGGCACTTGATTCGGGCAGCTCTATAATTCGCTCTTCTGCGCCGAACTGCTTTAAATAATTCCTGACTTTTTCAATTGACATAAGTCTCTTCACCCTTTCAACAGTACGATAATATCACATACCGTCGAAAAATGCAAATGAACAGTCTTTTAACAAAAACGGTGAACAACATAATATATGAGACTGTTTATTATTCTATCTAACATGCATTTAAAAATCGAATGCAGATGCCTTCCCCCTTACCGCAATAGATATATTTTCCCTTTTTGCCGCTGCGTGCGCGCTCGGGCGACGCAGCGGCAAAAAGGGAGTGCAAAAGATACAGGCAACGTGTAAACATACAGTAGTTGTATTCAATAATTGTCCTTTTCTAATAATTTGCCATTGAAAAAACAGACGATTTATGTTACAATGAGTTATGCCGTCGGTAGTGGTAATATGTTTTTAACGAATTATCGCTTTTTCATATTTATTACGCATTGCCGCACCTGCGGTATATCAACACTAAATAACGGAGCTGCATATGAAATTTGCGTTAAGCGTTCTATATGTTTCCTTTATAGGGGTGCTTTCGTTTTTCATAGGACTGATTTTGCCGCGCAGTTGGTTTAAAGAAGACTGTTTTCCTTATAAAACCGCTGAATTTGAAAATGGCGGCAAAATTTATGAGAAGCTGGCAATAAGAAAATGGAAGGCAAAAGTCCCCGATATGAGCAAGGTTATGAAGGATATGTTGCCGAAAACCGTGTCTTACGGAGCTAATTCCAACGATCTTCAAATGCTTATAAAGGAAACCTGTGTTGCGGAGTTTATACACTTTGCGCTTTGCATCCTTTCTCTTGGGGTTTATTATTTTTGGAAAAATGAAATAGGCATTATTCTTTCCGGAATAGCGGTTTTTTGCAACATACCATTTATTTTGATTCAGCGATACAATCGTCCGCACCTGATTGCTTTAAGAGACAGAAAAAGGCTAAGGGAGGAAAAAAATAAAAATGAGAATACTCATTCTTTCGGCTAACACCGGAGGCGGTCATAACTCCGCCGCAAAAGCAGTTAAAGATTATTTTGAACAACACGGTGTTGAGTGCGATATTAAAGATTCACTTGCATATTGGTCCGAGAATAAATCCAATATGATAAGCGGCGGCCACGTCCTTATATATAAAAAAGCTCCTCGTCTTTTCGGTGTTATGTACCGCTTTGCAGAGAATCATCGAGCAAAGGAAAATGCCACATCTTTTATGTATGCCCTTGTTAAGCGCGGCGCAAACAAGCTTTATGATGACCTGTTTAACACAAAATACGACGCCATTGTCTGTACACACATCTTTGCGGGAATGACAGCCACCGCCGTGAAAAAGAAATATATACCAAATCTCAAAATTTACTTTATTGCAACCGATTACACCTGCAGTCCCGGTGCGCAGGAGATTGACGCTGACGTCTACTTTATTCCGCACCGTCTTCTTGAAAAAGAATATGCCGAACAGCGTGTTCCGAGGGAAAGGACGGTTGCCAGCGGAATACCCGTGAGAGCCGATTTTTACGAAAAGCTCTCAAAGCAAGAGGCAAAACGTTTGCTTTCACTTCCGGAGGATAAAAAGCTTGTCCTTTTAATGAGCGGAAGTATGGGTTGCGGTCCTATCAAATTGCTTGCAAAACAGCTGAAAGATTCACTTCCCGAAAACGCAAATCTTGCAGTTGTTTGCGGAAGCAATAAATCCCTTTATAAAGAGCTCAGAGAAGAACAAGGATTTGAAGATGTGACAATTGTTGGATTCACCGACAAAATGCCTGTTTTTATGGACGCGGCTGAGGTTGTGCTTACAAAGCCGGGCGGATTAAGCTCCACCGAGGCACTTGTTAAGGGATTGCCCGCAATACTTATAAACGCGGTTCCCGGTTGCGAAACACGGAATCTCGACTTTTTAACACAAAACGGTTTTGCGGAAACAGCCGGCACGGTATCCGGTCTTGTCAGCCTTGCAGTAGCTCACATTGAAGATAAAGAAAAAAACGAACGTATGCGCAAGCTTATAAAGGAGCAATTCTATGATAACGCTTCCTCGGTTATTTTCAACAAGGTGATGAGTGATATCAAAACCGCATACAGCGATGACTTTTAAATTACATATATTTGGTGATTATTTGCTTATGAAATCTGTAGATTACAGAAAGCTGCGGTTTAACAATATAACATCACCGCAGTTTTCACACTTACTTTATTTGATATTTTGGCCGATATACGGTCTTGTGTTTTTGTTGCTTGAAAGAGGGCTAAAGCTTGATTACACATATGTAGCTTGTTCCTTCGACAATAAAATACCGTTTTGCGAATGGTTTGTAATACCGTATTATTTTTGGTTTGTCTTTATTGCCGGAATGCTGGTATATACTGTTTTTTTTGATATACCGGCATTTAAAAGATATATGCTGTTCATTATAGTGACGTATTCCGTAACCTGCGTTATTTATGTTGTTTTTCCAAATGCGCAGGGGTTGCGTCCGGTGACATTCGAGCGTGATAATATTCTTGTTGATATTGTAAGAACGCTTTATTCGTTTGATACAAACACAAACGTGTGCCCATCGTTGCATGTTGTCGGATCGTTTGCCGTTATGTTTGCCGCATTTGATACCGAGCGCTTTAAAACACCGCTTTGGCGAATCTTCTTCTTTGTTTCAGCGGTTATAATAAGCCTTTCAACGGTATTCTTAAAGCAGCACTCAATAATCGACGTTATTGCAGGTCTTGCGCTCTGCGCAGTTGCTTATCCTGTTTGCTATACCATTCCCAAAATGCGCGAAGCTAAACAAAAAGCAACAAAGCTCTCTGAACAGAAAAAGGAAAAGGGGGCAAAGAAAGACAAAGAAAAAGAACCCGTATCCGCAAACATTTAAAACGAGCATGAGAAAACCGCCGTGACTTTTTCAAAAGCCACGGCGATTTTTGAGTCGTTACAAAAAATTGTGCAAAATCCTTTTATAAACCATTTTTACGGCGTGAATCAATAGTTCTCTGCGTGAATTTCAAAATAGCTTTTCGGATGCGCACAAACCGGACATACCTCAGGTGCTTTTGTACCAACAACAATATGTCCGCAATTTCGGCACTCCCAAACCTTAACCTCTGATTTTTCAAATACCTTTTGGGTATTCACATTGCTTAAAAGTGCGCGGTATCTTTCCTCGTGCGTTTTCTCTATTGCGCCAACCATTCTGAATTTTGCCGCAAGGGCCGTAAAGCCTTCCTCTTCGGCGGTCTTTGCAAAATCTTCATACATATCTGTCCACTCAAAATTTTCGCCGTCAGCAGCTGCCTCAAGGTTTGCAGAGGTATCGCCAATGCCTTCAAGCTCCTTAAGCCACATTTTAGCGTGCTCTTTCTCATTGTCAGCTGTTTTTAAAAACAGTGCCGCAATTTGCTCGTAGCCTTCCTTTTTTGCAACAGATGAAAAATAAGTGTACTTGTTTCTTGCCTGTGATTCACCTGCGAATGCTGCTTGTAAATTTTGTTCTGTTTTGGTTCCTGCATACTTTGACACAAGATTTTCCTCCGTTTGTATATAATTATTTGTTTTTACAATCCGGACAAATGCCGGAAAAGCTGAGCGAATACCCTGTAACGCAAAAGTCTTTTTCAAGCTTTTTTGCGTTTTCTAAAAAGTTATCCATATATGGCAGCGCTGTATCTGCAATTTTTCCGCAACAGGTACATTTTATGTGATAATGAGGATAGTTCATGCTCTCATAATAGTCTGCTCCTTCCGGAACGGGAATATGCAATACTTCGCCGTTTGATACAAGCACCTTGAGGTTACGGTAAACCGTGGCTTTGCTTACGGTAGGGTATTTGCTCTGTACCGATTTTGCAAGCTTATCAGCCGTGGTGTGGCAGTGCATTGCACAAAGCACAGCTTTAACAATATTTCGCTGCAATGTATTGCGGGATGTGCACTTTTGACTATAACAATCGTTTTTGCAAGAATCCCCGTTGCAGTTATTTTTACATTCAATGTTGTTCAATAATGCTGTACTCCCCTTTCGTGTCATTTGATACAATGCCTTTCTTGTAATCGTTATTGATATTATATATCAATTAAAATAAAATGTCAAGAGATTTTTATAATTATTTAAATTATATTCATAATTATTTTTGCGCTTATAAACGGCACACTTTCTGCTGTTTAAAAGAAAAATGACAATAATGCAAAAAAGTCTTGATTTTTGTATAAATATGTGATATCATAATTCTCGCAGTCTGAAAAGCAGCTGTGTGAAATTCAAATGAAGGCGTAGCTCAGTTGGTTAGAGTACCTGCTTGACATGCAGGGGGTCGGTGGTTCAAGTCCACTCGTCTTCACCAAAAGCCGCAAAGGTGTTGTTTGTAACACTCTGCGGCCTTTTGTTTTTTAAATCATTCCGCCATTGTTTGCAAGTGATATAATTACTGCCATAGTATTACGCTACGTTGATTTACCAAAAAAATTGTAAAAAAACTGTTGACAGCAATTGCACATATGTTATAATATATTGATGTAGACAAGGACGTTTACTGTTCGTGGGCGAGGAGCTCACGGTTCAGTTGACGTCCTCTTTTTTATAGTACTTGTTGCAACAATTGCACAGTTAAAATTATCAATTATGAAAGGCAGGAGGACATATGCTGTATACTGTTGATGAAGTATTTGATTTTATCGAGGAGGAAGACGTTAAATTTATTCGCCTTGCTTTTTGCGATCCCGACGGAAAGCAGAAAAACATTTCTATTATGCCGCACGAGCTGCGCCGTGCTTTTGATGAGGGTATTTCTTTTGATGCGTCGGCAATTCGCGGCTTCGGTGAAATTACAAAATCAGATTTGCTGCTGTTCCCCATTCCGTCAACTCTCAGCGTCCTGCCGTGGAGACCGTCAAGCGGCAAGGTTGTAAGAATGTTTTGCAACATCACCCATCCGGACGGAACTCCCTTTGCAAAAGATACAAGAAGAATTTTAAAAAATGCGGTTGAGGATGCCAAAAAATCCGGCATTTCGGTAAGCGTTGGTTCGGAATTTGAATTCTATCTTTTTAAAACCGACGAAAACGGCGAGCCGACAAAGGAACCGTTCGATAAAGCGGGATATATGGATATTGCACCCGATGACAAGGGAGAGAATGTTCGCAGAGAGATCTGCCTAACATTACTTGATATGGGAATTTTGCCGGAGGGTTCACATCACGAGGAAGGACCCGGTCAAAATGAAATTGACTTCAGATACAGCGATGCTTTAACCTCTGCCGATAATGCAGTGAACTTTGTAACTGTTGTAAAGGCCGCTGCCGCGCACAACGGTCTTTATGCCGATTTTTCTCCGAAACCGCTTGAAAATGAAAGCGGCAACGGGATGCACATAAATATGTCGATAAAATGCAGCGACGGCATCGACCGCACGAAAAGCTTTTTGGCGGGAATTTTGGCGCACATTCGCGAAGTCACCGCATTTTTAAATCCGTGCGAGGAATCGTACCGTCGTTTCGGCACTAAAAAAGCACCTAAATACATTACGTGGTCGCCGGAAAACCGCTCGCAGCTTATTAGAATACCTGCCGCAAGCAAAGAGCACAAAAGGATTGAGCTTCGCTCACCCGATCCAACAGCAAACCCTTACCTTGCATACGCACTGCTGATATATGCAGGGCTCGACGGAATAAAGAAAAATATGATGCCGCCTGAGCCTGTTGATATAAACCTCTACACTGCGGCTCCTTCTGTTACTTCGCAGTTTGAAAAGCTGCCCGAATCGCTTGAAGAAGCAACGGAATTGGCAATAAGCAGCAAATTTTTGGCAAGCATTCTGCCCCAAAGCTTTTTTGAAAGATAAGGGGGCACGGCAATGGCAATGAAAAAAACCAAATGCCGTGTTGTTGTTGCAGGTGCTTCCGATAAAATATTCAGTCTTATAACCGATTTATTGCCGCCGTCGGAATATGACCCGGCTCTTCGTGTTAACGATGCAGGTGAACTGCGACGAACGCTTATTTCGGACGATATGGATATTGTTATCATCAACGCTCCGCTTCCTGATGAATTCGGAATTGACTTAGCGCTCGACCTTGCGGACAGCACTATGGGAGTTTTGCTGCTTGTTAAAAACGAGATATACGATCAAGTGTGCTACAAGGTTGAATCAAACGGTGTTTTAACGCTCGGCAAACCTAACACAAGGCAGGCAGTAAGCAGTGCAATTCGAATTATGACGGCAATTTCAGCACGGCTTAAAAAGATGGATCGCAAAAACAAAACACTGCAGGAAAAGATGGCTGATATCCGTACGGTCAACCGTGCAAAGTGGCTGCTTATTGAAAATCTTAATATGACAGAAAAAGAAGCACATTACTATATCGAAAAGCAATCGATGGACACACGCTGCTCTCGTCGTGAGATTGCCGAAGGAATTATCCGCACTTACGATAAATAGCAAAACAGTTTCGGCAGTTATTTTAAAGCTTATTTAATACATATTTTCTAAGGAGCATAACGGAAAATGAAAACAGTGAAGTATATTTTTGTTACAGGCGGCGTTGTTTCGGGACTTGGAAAAGGCATAACGGCAGCGTCATTAGGCAGATTGCTTAAGGCGCGCGGACTTAAAGTCGCTGCTCAAAAGCTTGACCCGTACATCAACGTTGACCCGGGCACAATGAGCCCCTATCAGCACGGAGAGGTTTATGTTACGGAAGACGGTGCTGAAACCGACCTTGACCTCGGTCACTATGAAAGATTTATCGACGAGGACCTCAACCGTTTCTCGAATCTGACCTCCGGTAAGGTTTATTGGAATGTTCTTAATAAGGAGCGCCGCGGCGAATACCTTGGCGAAACCGTGCAGGTTATTCCGCACATAACAAACGAAATTAAAAGCTTTATATACAGCGTTGGCAGAAAGAGCGATGCCGACGTGGTTATTACGGAAATCGGCGGAACAACGGGCGACATTGAAAGTCAGCCGTTTTTGGAAGCGATTCGGCAGGTAAGTCTTGAAGTCGGCAGAGAAAATTCGCTGTTTGTACACGTTACGCTTGTTCCGTATTTAAGCGGCTCTAACGAGCACAAAACAAAGCCCACACAGCACTCTGTTAAAGAGCTGCAAGGAATGGGCATTACCCCGAATATTGTTGTACTTCGCTGCGACGAGCCGCTTGAAGAAAATATTTTCAAAAAAATTGCTTTGTTTTGCAATGTTAAGACAGATTGCGTTATCGAAAACCGCACAATTCCCGTGCTTTACGAAGCACCCATTATGCTTGAAAAAAATCATTTTTCCGATATT
>USAR01000059.1 GCA_900552605.1 uncultured Oscillospiraceae bacterium
TGTTTTTCAAAAATTCGAAAAACGAAAAGCCTTTGCGGCGGTGCGCTCGCGGGGGGGTTAAAGCAAGCCTGAAAGCTTATATATCTGCTTGCAAAACCGTGCCGTGCCCTCCGGAAAATTCAGCTTTTTAAAAAACAAGCCACTGCACGCCGAACTGTCGCACGGCACATTCACCGGCAGTCTTTTTTTGTGTTTATTTCAGCTTTTCTGCGCCGTTTCCTATAATCGGCAGCACCTTTTCGAACACAGATGTAAATTTCGGCGTTAATGTTCTGTCCTCGTGCAATGAGCCGAAATACCAATGACTGTAATCACATGTTCTTGAAACCTCTTCCAGAAAGCCGTTAAGCTTCGAAACACGCTGCTCTGCACCTGCTCTAAGCTGCATTGCGCTTTTTATAAGCTGCGGCGGCTCGTGCGTTAATATGTAATCAACCTTGCAGCCGTGCTCATCAAGATTTTGTGCGCCTATTCGAAACTCCTCAGCCGTGGGCAGCTCTTCTCTCCACCACTGACCTTGCTCTCGGCGAATGTCTCTGTCCGCGCTCTCTCCGCCGCCGAAGGTAAAGATTTTAAGACCCTCGATATCGAAAATCTGACCGCGTATAAGGTTAAACAGATTGCCGCACACACGCCTTACGTGACCGCCGTGCCAGACGGTCTCCCGGCACTTGTTAAGCAGCTCGAAATTTTCGTGCGTTCCGTCTAAAAAAACAACGTTAAATTTGCGGCTGCCCAAATATTCAAGAGCCTCTCTTTCCCTGCGGCTGCCGCTCCACAAAAAGCCGAAATCGCCGAGGACTATAAGCGTGTCTCCCTTTTTAAGCTTGCGCCACTGTGTATCGTAAAGGCGGTTTTCATCGCCGTGCATATCGCCCGTTACATAAACCATACAAAATTCCCCTTAAAATATTTTTAACTTTTTACCTTGATTTTACTTTACAACGGAAAAAATAAATATTATACTATATATAGCTGTATTTACTTTTAGCAGGGCCTGTGCCGCACTGCGGTTTAAACCCTTGTCTTTTATTTTTACATTATACAACATTTTTGGAGAGAATGCTATGAAAAAATTATTAAGTCTTGTTTTTGTGCTTGTTTTTGTCGTTTGTGCCGCGAGTGTGCCGGCATATGCTTATAAACCGACGTTTGAAACCAAGGCAAAAGCGGCAATACTGTATAATAACGACACCGACACGGTGGTATACTCCAAAAATGCCGACGAAAAAATGTTTCCTGCCTCTCTCACAAAAATTATGGTGGCGGTGCTGTTTGTTGAAAATTGCGACAATCTGCAAGACCTCACGCTGACTGTAAGCGAGGATATTTATTTAAAATACCGCTATTCCGACGCGGTTATTGCCGGATTTGAAACAGGCGACAAGGTTAACGGCTACGACCTTTTGGCATACACTCTTGTTAAATCGTGCGCCGACGCGGCAGGCTTGATTGCGGAATACGTTTCCGGCAGCGAGGATGCATTTATCGACCTTATGAACAAAAAAGCAGCCGAAATAGGTCTTGCAAACACTCATTTCGAAAACTGCCACGGTCTGCACGACGAAAATCACTACTCCACCGCACGCGATATGTGCATATTAACAAAGTACGCAATGCAGTATTCGGTTATAACCGACATCGTTAAGGTTGCCCGTTACGAAACAAAGGATAATATCACTCTTGCCGCAACCAATCTGCTTATTGACCCTTCAAGCGAGTATTATTATAAATATGCCACCGGATTTAAAACCGGATTTACAGACGAAGCAGGAAGGTGCCTGGCTTCAACCGCAACCTACGACGGTATGACTTATATCAGTGTTTTGCTCGGCTGTCCGGCGCAGGAAAACAGCCTTGAGAACAGATATGAATTTTTGGACACGGCAGAGTTTTTCCGTTGGGCTTTCACAAACTTTTCTTATCGCTCGGTCGTTAATGCAGGGGAGACTATCGACAGTATCCCGATTGCATATTCCTGGGACAACGACACGGTTAACATAAGACCGGAGAAAGAGGTTTATGCGCTGATTCCGAATGACGCCGACTTAAGCACGGTTGAGCTAAAGCCCGAATACACGCAAAAGAGTGTGGAAGCTCCCGTTAAAAAGGGACAAAAGGTCGGCACGGTTTCGGTTTACTATGCAGGAGAAAAAATCGGCGAAACATCCGCTGTTATTGCGGAATCGGTTGAAGGCTCGCAGCTGCTTCGCGTTACCGCCGCGGTTAAACGCTTTTTTAAAAAATACAAAAACATTTTCCTCGGCGTGCTTGTGCTGATAATACTTGTTGTTATTGTGTTTGCAGCAGCGGTTATAAGGCTTAATTCAAAGCGCAAAAAATACGGCAGGGTACGAAAATACCGCCGCTTTTAATGAGCGTTGCGCCGCCGATATATCTACCCTCAGCGTAACACTTGGGTTCTCCACGGAAAGGAAAGACTGAAAATGAGAAAAACAAAAATCGTGTGCACGGTAGGTCCTTCTTGCAATAACGAAAAAACACTTACCGAAATGTGTAAAGCCGGAATGAATGTTGCAAGGCTCAATTTTTCGCACGGCGACCACGAAACGCATTTAAAAAACATTGAGCTTATTAAAAAAGTTCGCGAAAAGCTTGGGCTTCCCATTGCCATAATGCTTGATACAAAAGGTCCGGAATACCGCATTAAGAACTTTAAGGAAGGAAAAGTAACTCTTAACGAGGGTGATGAATTCACCTTTACAACAAAGGATGTTGAGGGTGACAGCACACATGTTTCCGTTAACTATTGCGACCTAAACCGCGAGCTTGAAAAGGGCGACACCGTGCTGCTTAACAACGGGCTTCTCTCATTTAAGGTTAAGGAGATAAAGGGCGAGGACATAATCTGCAATGTTGAAAACGGCGGCGTGCTGTCCGACAGAAAAAGTATGAGCTTCCCCGGCAAGGTTTTAAAGCAGCCGTATTTAAGCGAACAGGACAAAAGCGACCTTATATTCGGAATTGAGCAGGAGGTTGACTATGTTGCCTGCTCGTTTGTATCGTGCAAGCAAGACCTTTTGGACGTTAAAAGCTTTATGAAAAACGCAGGCAGCACAGATATAGACATCATTGCAAAAATCGAAAATCAGGCAGGTGTTGATAACATCGAGGAAATCTGCAGCGCGTGCGACGGCATTATGATAGCGCGCGGAGATATGGGCGTTGAGGTTCCGTTTGAAGAGCTGCCCTCCATTCAGAAAAAGCTGATAACAAAATGCAGAATGCTTGGCAAACGCGTTATAACCGCAACCGAGATGCTTGAATCGATGATAAGCAATCCACGCCCGACAAGAGCCGAGATTTCCGACGTTGCAAACGCGGTTTACGACGGCACAAGCGCCATTATGCTTTCCGGCGAAACGGCGGCCGGAAAACACCCCGTTTTGGCGGTTGAGACAATGGACCGCATTGCAAAGCAGACAGAAAACTGTATTCACTACGCAAAACGCTTTGCAAAAGCCGAGTTCAAAATTAAAAACACAGTGGACGCGATCTCGCACGCAACCTGCGGTATGGCAATCGATATTGACGCAAAGGTTATTGCTGTTTGCTCGATCTCGGGAATGACGGTGCGTATGGTTTCACGTTTTCGCTCGCCTGTTGATATACTCGGTTTCACAACCAACAAGCGCACTTGGTATAAGCTTTCGCTCTCCTGGGGTGTGCAGCCGGTGCTGAGCCAGCATTTTGATTCTATTGACGTGCTCTTCTACACCGCCAAAAACAAGGCTATTGAGGCCTTCGGTCTTAAAAAAGACGACCGCATAATCATTACAGGCGGTATGACAAACGGAACATCGGGCAACACCAATCTTTTGAAAATTGAAACGGTGCACTGATTAGCGCCGACTTGAGCTTTGGCACGTTACACCCGTTAAAATTTAAAAAAACGCAATATTTTGTTGCAAGTTTCGGCAAGATATGATAAAATGTAAATGTACCTGATTTGAAAGGGCGCAAGACTCTGACAAAAAAGGATCGCGAGCAACAGCCTTACCGCTGTTTTAAAGTGCTGCATTTAAGTGCCTTTTGACCGCGCTCCTTTTTGTGGGAGTGCGGTTTTTGTTTTGCTTTTTTAATTTTATACAGCAAAATAAGCCGCTTGTTACTTAGGCTTCAAGAAAAACAATTCAAAAGAAAGATAAGGTGAAGCAAAAATGCAGACAAGAGTTGCGGTTATGGCAATTGTAGTTGAAAAGCCGGACGCTGCCGAGCAGCTTAACGCAGTGCTGCACGAATACTCGCAGTACATAATCGGCAGAATGGGGATTCCGTATAAAAAGCGCGGAATCAACATAGTTTCCGTTGCGCTGGACGCACCGCAGGACGACATTTCCGCACTTGCGGGAAAGTTAGGCTCCATTAAAGGACTCAGTGTTAAAACCGCTTACTCAAACGTGATTGCCGATGAATAACGAAAATATTAAAACCGCAAAAGAGCTTATTGAAAAGCTTTATAAAAACCACAGTCTTACTGTCGATGAATACGAACAGCTTATTTCGGCAGAGAGTGAAGAAACGCGCGCGGCGGCAGCCGAGCTTGCCGACAAAGTCAGAAGAAAGTATTACGGCAACCGCGTTTATGTGCGCGGACTTATTGAAGTGGGCAACTATTGCCGCAACGACTGCTATTACTGCGGTATCAGAAAATCCAACAAAAATGCCGAGCGGTATCTGCTTTCAAAAGAGCAGATTCTTGCGTGTTGCCGCGAGGGCTTTGCGCTCGGTTTTCGCACATTTGTTTTACAAGGCGGCGAGCGCACAATGCCCGTTGACGATATTTGCGACATTGTGCGCTTAATAAAAGCCGATTTTCCCGACTGTGCCGTTACGCTTTCCTTCGGCGAATATGAAAAAAGCGATTACGAAAAAATGTTTGAAAGCGGTGCGGACAGATATCTTTTGCGCCATGAAACGGCAGACAGCGAGCACTACAAAAGGCTGCACCCAAAAGAGCTTTCGCTGAGTCACCGCTTGAGCTGCCTTAAAGCTTTGCGTGAAATAGGATTTCAGGTCGGGTGCGGTTTTATGGTGGGCTCGCCCTACCAAACCACCGAAACTTTGGCAAAGGACCTTAAATTTATTGAGGAGTTTTCACCCGATATGTGCGGCATTGGTCCGTTTATTCCGCACGGAGAAACACCATTTAAAGATTTTAAAAGCGGCACGGCCGAGCAAACGGTTTATCTGCTTTCACTTATACGACTTATTAAACCAAATATTCTGCTGCCCGCCACAACGGCGCTCGGCACCGTGAGCAGCACCGGGCGAGAGCAGGGCGTACTTGCCGGAGCAAATGTTGTTATGCCGAATCTTTCTCCCGTTGCCGTTCGCAAGAAATACGATTTATATGAAAACAAAATATGCACCGGTGAGGAGTCGGCTCAATGCCGAGGCTGCCTTGCGGCAAGAATGAGGTCGGTTGGATTTGAGATAGTTACCGACCGCGGCGACATAAAGCCTTTATAGTTTTAAGTTGTTTTGCCGCGACCACACACTGAAAATTTAAAAATCGCCGCGTCGAAAACGCAGCGAAAATCAAAGGAGATTATAAAAAATGGCTGTTTACAATGCAAAATCAATGCACGCCGAAGAGTTTATCAACAACGAGGAAATTTTGGAAACGCTGAAGTACGCCGAAGAAAACAAGCACAATGTTGAGCTTATTGATTCGTTGCTTGAAAAGGCGCGCCCGAAAAAAAACGGAAACGGCGTTACCTGTCAAGGGCTTACCCACCGCGAAGCGTCGGTGCTGCTGGCGTGTGATATCCCGGAAAAGGTTGAGGAAATGTATAAGCTTGCAAACGAAATAAAGCTTGCGTTTTACGGCAACCGCATTGTTATGTTTGCACCGCTCTACCTTTCAAACTACTGTGTTAACGGCTGCGTTTATTGTCCTTATCATATGAAGAACCAGCATATTGCAAGAAAAAAGCTTACCCAAGAGGAAATTCGCAAAGAGGTTATTGCGCTGCAGGATATGGGACACAAGCGCCTTGCGATAGAAGCCGGCGAGGATCCCAAAATGAACCCGATTGAGTACATTCTGGAGTGCATCAACACTATTTATTCGGTACACCATAAAAACGGCGACATCCGCCGCGTTAATGTGAACATTGCGGCAACCACCGTTGAAAACTACAAAAAGCTTAAAGACGCAGGAATCGGAACATACATACTTTTCCAGGAGACCTACAACAAAAAGAGCTATTTAGAGCTGCACCCAACAGGTCCAAAACACGATTACGACTATCACACAGAGGCGATGGATCGCGCAATGGAAGGCGGCATTGACGACGTTGGACTCGGCGTTTTGTTTGGACTTGAGGGTTACAAATACGAATTTGCCGGACTGCTTATGCACGCCGAACACTTGGAGGCGGTGCACGGCGTGGGTCCTCACACCATAAGCGTGCCGCGCGTTAAGCACGCAGATGATATAGACCCCGATGTTTTCGACAACAGCCTTTCCGACGAGCTTTTCGCAAAGGTTATTGCCTGCATAAGAATTGCGGTGCCATACACGGGAATGATAATCTCCACTCGCGAAAGCGAGGCAGTGCGAGGCAAGGTTTTGGAATACGGTATATCGCAAATCAGCGGCGCATCAAGAACATCTGTCGGCGGATACTGCGAGGAGGAACGCCCGCACGACTCCGAGCAATTTGACGTTTCCGACCAGCGCACCTTGGACGAGGTTGTGCGCTGGCTTATGCAAAAGGACCACATTCCGTCATTCTGCACCGCTTGCTACCGCGAGGGAAGAACAGGCGACAGGTTTATGAGCCTTTGCAAAAACGGTCAGATTCAAAACTGCTGCCACCCCAATGCGCTGATGACCCTTACAGAATACCTTGTTGACTATGCAAGCGAAGAAACAAAAGAGGTCGGCTTTAAGCTTATCGACCGCGAGCTTCGGAAAATACCGAAAGAAAAGGTGCGAGAGATTGCGCGCGAAAATATCGAGGCAATAAAAAGCTCTAACCGCCGTGATTTCAGATTTTAATTTGTGCTTTTTACAGTCGCTTAAAATGCAGCGCCGTTTGATATCCTTTTTTTAAACGGTGCTGCCGCACAGCTTTTTTAAAGAATCATTTTTTAAGGGCTGTCGCGGCAGGCTTTGCCGTTTTCCGCCGGTGTCTTCAGCGCCGCCCGCACCCCGGCGCGCATCGCCTTTAGGCGATGCAAAAGCCGATTTCATCGGCTTTTAAAACCGTTTTTAATGCAGCCGTTCTGCAATCGATGTCTTGCGAAAAAACGGTTGCGCCGGGGCGCGGGCGGCGCTGAAGACCATGGCGGAAAACGCAACCCACAGGTCGGCAATACAAAACACTTTGGCTTTTTCCGTTTTTGCCGACGCACAAAACCAAGGAAAAGACCAATTGGTTTAAAGCAAAAAAACTCAACAAAAAGCAATATAAAAAGAAAAAACAAATCGCCGAAACAAACTAAAACTCGGCAAAGGAGGCAACAAAAATGGGACTTAACGATTCACCCTCGGGCGAGAGAGTACACATTGGCTTTTTCGGACTTAGAAACGCAGGAAAATCAAGCGTTGTTAATGCGGTTACATCGCAAAAGCTGTCGCTCGTTTCCGAAGTTAAGGGAACAACGACCGACCCTGTGCAAAAAGCAATGGAGCTGCTGCCGATAGGGCCTGTTGTTATTATTGACACCCCCGGCATAGACGACGAGGGCGAGCTTGGCGAAATGCGTGTAAAACGCGCAAAGCAGACCCTTGCAAAAACCGACATTGCAGTGCTTGTTGCCGACTCGCTGCGCGGTCTTACCGCTGCGGATAAAGAGCTTTGCGAGCTTTTTAAGTCTCGCAATATCCCGTTTATCGTGGCGCTTAACAAGCTGGATATTTTGGAAAACAAACACACTCCTTGT
>USAR01000060.1 GCA_900552605.1 uncultured Oscillospiraceae bacterium
GCAAAAACTATTTTTATTATTACTTTAATAAGACGGACTTTCTGTACAAAACCTTTTAAAACCTCGTTGTTTTAAATATTGTATGGTAAGCCCGCATTTTCCGTTTGCTTTGTTGCAAGGATTTGCGGGCTTTTGTTTTTGGAAAAATTATTTTGAAACTAAAGGAGTTCTGTTAAGATGATATCGGAAAAAATGATGCAGCTCGGAAAAAAAAGCTCGGTTATACGCGAGATTTTTGAGTACAGCAAAAAAAGAAAGGCAGAAATCGGAGAAGATAAGGTTTTCGATTTCAGCATAGGTAACCCCAATGTGCCCACGCCCGATGAAGTCGCCGATATAATAATCGACCTTGTTAAAAACACTGACCCTGTGGCACTGCACGGTTATACATCGGCTCCGGGTGACCTCGGCGTAAGAAAAGCAATTGCAGACGATATCAACGCAGAGCACGGTACAAATATTGATCCTGCGCTTATTTATATGACCTGCGGCGCTGCGGCATCGTTAACCATATCCCTTACCGCTCTTTTAAACGAGGGCGAGGAGGTTATAATAATAGCTCCGTTTTTTCCGGAATATCGCGTGTTTATTGAAAAAGCAGGCGGCAAGGCGGTTGTTGTAAAATCCGATGAAAGCAGCTTTCAGCTCGACTTTACGGCGCTGAAAGACGCAATAACAAAAAAGACAAAAGCAATTATAATCAACTCTCCAAACAATCCTTCAGGCGCTGTGCTTAAGGAAGACAGCCTTAAAAAGCTTGGTTCGCTTTTGGAAGAAAAGCAAAGGGAATTCAACAGCGATATATATTTAATTTCAGATGAACCTTACAGAAAGCTGGTTTACGGAAATGCAACGGTGCCGTATGTAACAAAGTTTTATAATAATACGCTTGTGTGCTATTCTTACAGCAAGGCTTTATCGTTGCCGGGTGAGAGAATCGGTTATATCGCCGTTTCACCGCTGTGCAAAGACGCCGCAGATGTTTTTGCCGCAGTGTGCGGCGCAGGCAGAGCGCTGGGCTTTGTTTGCGCTCCGAGCCTTTGGCAGTTTGTTGTAAAGCGTGCGTTAAAGCTTACAGCGGATACTGAGGTCTACAAAAGAAACCGTGCGGCGCTTTATGAAGGACTTAATGAAATCGGCTATGAATCGGTTGTGCCGGACGGGGCATTTTATCTTTTCACAAAGGCATTGGAGCCCGACGCAAATGCATTTTGCGAGCGTGCAAAAAAATATGAGCTTCTGCTTGTTCCGAGCGATGATTTCGGAATAGAGGGTTATGTAAGAATTGCATACTGTGTGACAGAGCAGCAGATAAAGAACTCGCTGCCGTCATTTAAAAAGCTTTATGAAGAATATGAAAAGGAAAAGAAAAATGGGTAAGCTTGAAGACGCAAGAGAGCAAATTAACATTATTGATAAAGAAATGGCGACGCTTTTTTCAAAGCGTATGGAGGCGGTAAAGGCAGTTGCCGAAAGCAAGCAGGAAATGGGATTGCCCGTTTTTAACCCCGGCAGGGAGCAGGAGGTTATAAAGCGCGGAGTAAAAAACCTTAATAATCCTGATATTGAGAGCTATTATATTAACTATCTGAAGTATGTTATGCAGCTTTCAAAGAGCTATCAGCATCGTCTTTTAAAGGGTCTTCGTGTGGCATACAGCGGAGTGCCCGGTGCATTTGCAAACATTGCGGCAAAGCGTATTTTTGCAGACGGTATAGATATACCTTATCCCGATTTTGCAGCAGCGTATGCAGCTGTTGTGAACGGCGAGTGTGACTGTGCGGTATTGCCTATTGAAAACAGCTTTGCAGGTGATGTTTCGCAGGTTATGGACCTTGCTTTCTCAGGTGATTTGTTTATAAACGGAGTATATGACCTTGAAATAACACAGAATTTACTTGGAGTTAAAGGTGCAAGTCTTCGCGATGTTCGAGAGGTTATAAGTCACCGCCAAGCGCTTGACCAATGCGCTGTTTTCATAAAGGAACATTCGCTTGTTGAAAGCGAGGCTTCAAATACAGCGGCGGCAGCTCAGGCGGTTGCAGAGCGCGCCGACAAAAGTGTTGCCGCAATTGCAAGCGAGGAAACCGCCGGACTTTACGGCTTGCAGGTAATCGAAAAGGCGATAAACCAGAGCCACAGCAACACAACTCGTTTCGCGGTTTTTTCAAGAACGCAGAGCGCCGGTAAGGACGGCAAGTTTATAATGTTCTTCACCGTAGGCAACACCCCCGGCGCGCTTAGCCGTGCTATATCTGTTATCGGTGAAAACGGATTTAATATGAGAGCACTTAAAAGCCGCCCTACAAAAGAGCAGAATTTTGAATATTATTTTTATGTTGAGTGCGACGGCGGTATTAGATCGGACAGCGGTAAAAAAATGCTGAGATCTCTTAAAGAGGCTTGCAGCTCTTTAAGAGTAGTTGGAATATACGAAAACGAAAGCGCAATTTAACGGCAATATCAACCCAAAAGGAGTCGGCAATTTATGATAATAAACGTTAAAACCTCTAAAGGACAATACCCCATTTATCTTGAAAGGGGATTTTTAAAAAAAGCAGGCACTGTATTGCCGCAGACAGGGCGCGCGCTTATTGTTACAGACAGCGGTGTTCCAAAGGAATATGCGGAAACAGTGGCATCACAACTGCCGAATGCCGCAATACACACAGTGCCTAAAGGCGAGAGCAGCAAGTGTATTAGAATTTATGCAGAACTGCTTGAGGCTTTGTGCAAAGACGGCTTCACCCGCTCCGATTGTGTTATTGCTGTCGGCGGCGGTGTTGTGGGCGACCTTGCAGGCTTTGTTGCTGCCACATATTTAAGAGGTGTTGCGTTTTATAATATTCCCACCACCGTTTTATCTCAGGTAGATTCCTCTATCGGAGGCAAGGTGGCAGTTGACTTTTGCGGATATAAAAACAACGTCGGTGCTTTTTATCCGCCAAACGCGGTTATAATCGATTCCGACGTTTTAAATACTTTGCCGAGTCGGCAGATTTCAAACGGTCTTGCAGAAGCGGTCAAAATGTCGCTGACAGGCGACAGCGAGCTTTTCGGGTTGTTTGAGAACGGTAATATTACGGAAAATATTGATAAGATTATCGAAAAATCACTGCTTTATAAAAAATCTGTTGTGGAGCAGGACGAAAGAGAATCGGGACTTCGCAGGGTACTTAATTTCGGCCACACAATAGGTCACGCAATTGAAAGCCGCGAGGGATTCGACGGACTGTACCACGGCGAATGTGTTGCTCTCGGAATGTTGCCTATGTGCTCAAAGGAAGTGCGGCAGAGGCTGATAAATGTTTTAAAGCGCCTTAATTTGCCGTATGAAATACCTTATAAAGCAGAAGAGCTTATTGAAAGAATGAAGCACGATAAAAAAATGAGCGGCAGAGAGATAACCGTTGTAAAAGTGGAAAAGATTGGCGAGTTTGTTTTAAAAACAGAGCCGTTTACAGAGTTTGCAAAAGAGGTGGAAATGCTTTGAAAAATACATTCGGTAATATGCTTAGCGTTACAATTTTCGGAGAGAGTCACGGAGCTGCCGTCGGGGCGGTATTGGACGGGCTGCCGTCGGGAATTGAAGTTGACGAAGAATATATTAAAGAGCGTTTAAGCTTGCGCCGACCGAGCGGCGCTGTATCAACCGGCAGAGCCGAGCCGGACGAATTTATTATTGAAAGCGGAGTTTATCGCGGCAAAACAACAGGCACACCGCTTTGTATTGTTATCCCCAACACCTGCCAGCGCAGCGGCGACTATGAATCGCTGCAAAATAAACCGCGTCCGTCGCATGCCGATTTTGCGGCGCATATCAGATACGGCGGTTTTGAAGATCCGCGTGGTGGCGGTCATTTCAGCGGCCGCATAACAGCAGCTTTGGTTGCGGCAGGGGCAATTGTGCTGCCTGAGCTTAAAAGGCAGGGTGTTGAAATCGGTTGTCATATCAAGCGCTGCGCAGGAATAGAGGACAGGGGATTTGAAGATTTCGGCGAGGATTTTAAAAAGCTGTCAACTGCCGCATTCGGTGTGCTTGACGACAACAAAAAAGCACAGATGATTGAAAGAATCAAGCAGGCAAAAGCCGAGACAGACAGCGTTGGAGGCATTTTGGAAACGGCGGTAATCGGCATGCCTAAAGGTGTCGGAGAGCCGTGGTTTGATTCTGTTGAGAGTGTTTTGGCGCACGCGCTTTTCAGCATACCTGCCGTAAAAGGTGTTGAGTTTGGCAGCGGATTCGGCTTTGCCGATATGAAAGGCAGCGAGGCTAACGATGCTTTTATGTTTGAAAACGGCGAAGTAAAAACCAAAACCAATCACAACGGCGGAATAAACGGCGGCATTACAAACGGAATGGAGATACTTTTTTCTTGCGCCGTTAAGCCGACTCCCTCAATCGGTAAGGAGCAGGCTACAGTTGACCTTAAAAGTATGCAAAACACCACTATTAAAGTCGGTGGCAGGCACGACCCTTGTATTGTTCACAGAGCACGTCCTGTTGTTGAAAGTGTTGCTGCACTTGCGCTTTACGATTGCTTGCTTACAGGCGGCAAGGCGGGGTGCAGATAATGGAATACGGCTTAATTGCAAATACATTAAAGCACAGCTTTTCAAAAGAAATACATGCGCTTTTTGCCGATTACGATTACACTTTAAAAGAGCTTGATGAGGACAGCGTTAGGTCTTTTATGATGGAACGCAATTTTAAGGCGATAAACGTTACAATACCTTATAAACAAACCGTTATTCCTTATCTTGACAGCATTTCGGAAACGGCAAAGGGAATCGGTGCTGTTAACACAGTTGTTAATAAAAACGGCAAGCTCTTTGGATTTAATACCGACTTTTTCGGAATGAAAGCATTGCTGCTTCACGCAGGAATTGATATAAAAGCAAAAAAGGTTGCCGTGCTCGGCACCGGCGGCACAAGCAAAACGGCAAACTATGTTGCAAAAATCCTTGGTGCAAAAGAGGTTTTAACTGTCTCAAGAAATCCGAAAATCGGACAAATAGGCTATGATGAGCTTTACGAAAGCCATACCGATACCGATGTTATCATCAACACAACACCTGTCGGAATGTTTCCGAAAACCGATGCGTGCGCAGTTGAAATTGACAGCTTTAAAAATTTAAGCGGCGTTGCGGATGCAATTTATAACCCGCTGAGAACAGAGCTTGTGCTAAATGCCGAAAAACGTGGTATACCTGCTGCCGGCGGACTGTATATGCTTGTTGCACAGGCAGCTGAGGCTGTGGAAAAGTTTATCGGCAAAAAAATACCGGAAGAGCAAATAGATGCGGTTTATAACTCGGTAAAGTGTCGAAAGCAGAACATTGTGCTTTACGGTATGCCGGCGAGCGGTAAGAGCACTCTCGGCAGTCAGCTTGCAAAGGAATTGGGAAAAAGCTTTTTTGACACCGACGAACTTATTGAAAAGCGAGAAAACAAAACTATAACTCAGATTTTTTCGGAAAGCGGTGAACAGGGCTTTCGCAAAACGGAAGCGGAGGTTATTGCAGAAGTTGCGGTATCGACAGGTGCGGTAATTGCAACGGGCGGCGGCGCAGTGCTTAATTCAAGAAATATTTTTGAGCTTTCAAAAAACGGTATTGCGATTTTTATTGACAGACCTCTTGAAAAGCTGCACGGCACCCCCGACAGACCCCTTGCAAAAAATGCAGAGCAGTTGGCGGCTTTGTATAACGAGCGAAAAAAGCTGTATTTGAATGCAGCAGACATATGCTTTTTGCCGACTGATGATATAAACGATAATGTTAAGAGGCTTAAAGTAATTGCGAAAAGCGGTGTGAAAAAATGAATGTAACAATTAAAAAAGGCACGGCTTGCGGCAGAATTGTTGCCCCTCCTTCAAAAAGTATGGCACACCGATATTTAATTCTTGCAGCGTTTTGCGGTGATAACTGCACAGTAAGCGGTGTTGATTTTTCAAAGGATATTAAAGCAACACTTAACGGACTTGAGAGCCTCGGCGCGAGGTTCTCGGTTGATGGTTATAAGGTTATCGCGCAAAAGGCGGTGGGCAGCGTTGATAATGCTTTGGTCGATTGCATTGAAAGCGGCAGCACGCTAAGGTTTTTAATTCCTATTGCGGCAGCGCTTGGGATAAAAACAAAATTTGTCGGCGCAAAAAGACTTTTTGAAAGACCGCTTACGGTTTATGAAGAAGTGTTTAAAAAAAGCAAAGTGTCCTTTTCTTGCAATGAGAACGGCGCTGAGGTAAGCGGTAGGCTGAATTCCGACTGCTTTAGCGTGCGCGGAGATATAAGCAGTCAATTTATAACAGGGCTTATTTTTGCACAGCTTTTGACAAACGGCGGTGAGATAAAGCTTACAACACTCCTTGAAAGCGCACCGTATGTTGAACTTACACGTCAGGCGGTGTCGGCTTTCGGCGGCTTTGTTGAAAAAAACGACAACGGTTTTATTGTGGAAAACCGCAGGCTTTCTTCGCACGATATAGTTGTTGAGGGCGATTATTCAAATGCTGCGTTTTTCTTTGCCCTTAATTCGCTCGGCGGTTCGGTTACTGTTGAGGGACTTGAAACCGACAGCCTGCAGGGCGACGCAGTTTGCAAAGAGTATTTGAAAAAAATCGAAAAGGGACACTGCACGCTTGATATTACCGATTGCCCCGATTTAGCTCCGGTGCTTTTTGCTGTTGCAGCGGCAAAGGACGGTGCGAAGTTTTTTGGCACGGCAAGGCTGAGAATAAAGGAGAGCGACCGCGGTGCGGCAATGTCGGAGGAGCTTAAAAAGTTCGGTGTAAAGACAGTTATAGACGATAACGAAATTGAAATTTTCGGCAATGCCAAGTCTCCGACGTCACCGCTTTTCTGCCACAACGATCACCGAATTGCAATGGCTCTCAGTGTTCTTTGCACGCTTTTCGGAGGCACGCTTTTCGGTGCGGAGTGTGTTGAAAAAAGCTTTGGCGGATTTTTTAAAGCCTTGCAAAAACTTGGAATAGAGGTTAAGACAGATGAAACTTGATAATAACACTAACATACTTATTGTGGGTCTGGGACTTCTCGGCGGAAGCTATGCCAAGGCCCTTAAAAAACGCGGCTTTCATGTTAACGCAATAACACTGAGGCAAGAGGATATAGACTATGCTTTGCAAAACAATATGATTGATAAGGGGAGTGCTTTTGTTGACAAAACCCTTGTTTCAAATGCAGACCTTGTTGTATTTGCGCTGTATCCGCACACGTTTTTAAGCTGGATAAAGGATAATCAACATCTTTTTAAAAGCGGAGCAATTATCACCGATGTAACAGGTGTTAAGTGCGGTGTTGTTTATGAAGTGCAAAATATGTTGAGAGGCGATGTTGAATTTATTGCAGCTCACCCTATGGCGGGCAGAGAACGCTCGGGAGTTCGGCACAGCGACGATTCCGTTTTCAGCGGTGCGAACTACATTGTAACTCCGACAGAGAAGAACACACCGCAGGCAATTGGACTTTGCTCAAAGCTCGGGTACACCTTAGGGTTTTCTGCCGTATCTCAGCTCGACCCCGAAACGCACGATAAGATGATTGCGTTTCTCTCGCAGCTTACGCACTGCATTGCGGTAACGCTGATGTGCAGCAGCGACAATGAACACCTTGTAAAATATACAGGAGACTCATTTAGAGATCTTACAAGAATTGCAAAAATCAATGCCGATATGTGGTGTGAGCTGTTTTTGATGAATAAGGGAGCATTGCTTAACAGTATGGAGTCTTTTGAAAACAGCTTTAATAGGCTTAAAACCGCAATAGAAACCGATGACAGTGAAACCATAAAAGAAATGATGATACTTTCAACCAAGCGCCGCGAAGCGTTTGACCGATAAAAAAGGAGTGCAAGACAATGAA
>USAR01000061.1 GCA_900552605.1 uncultured Oscillospiraceae bacterium
CCTACAGCGTTGATAAAGAGGATGATCAAAAGGTTATGGTATACGACCTCGGCGGCGGTACTTTCGATGTTTCCATTATTGAAATGGGCGACGGCGTTCAGGAGGTTCTTGCAACAGCAGGTAACAACCGTTTGGGCGGCGATGACTTTGATAAAAGAATAATGGATTGGATCGTTGCAGGCTTTAAAGCCGAGAGCGGTATTGACCTTTCCGGCGACAAAATGGCTATGCAGAGAATTAAAGAGGCTGCGGAAAAAGCAAAGATTGACCTCAGCGGAATGACAACTGCCAGCATTAACCTGCCGTTTATTACTGCCGACGCCAACGGTCCTAAGCACTTTGAAACTACCCTTTCAAGAGCAAAATTCAACGAGCTCACAGCAGACCTTGTTGAGAGCACAATGGGTCCTGTACGTCAGGCTCTTTCAGACTCCGGTCTTTCAAAGGACGATATAAACAAGGTTCTTATGGTTGGCGGTTCTTCAAGAATTCCGGCTGTTCAAGAGGCTGTTAAAGAATTCATCGGACGTGAGCCATTCAAGGGAATCAACCCAGACGAGTGCGTTGCTATCGGCGCTGCAATACAAGGCGGCGTTTTGGGCGGCGATGTTAAGGGACTCCTGCTCCTCGACGTTACACCTCTTTCACTCGGTATTGAAACAATGGGCGGTGTAAGCACAAAGGTTATTGACCGCAACACCACCATTCCTACCCACAAGAGCCAGGTCTTCTCCACTGCTGCGGATAACCAGCCCTCTGTTGAGATCAATGTCCTGCAGGGCGAGCGTGAGTTTGCCCGCGACAACAAGAGCCTCGGCGTCTTCCATCTGGACGGAATCGCTCCGGCACCGCGTGGCATTCCGCAGATTGAAGTAACCTTTGATATTGACGCAAACGGCATTGTTCACGTTTCGGCAAAAGACCTTGGAACAGGCAAAGAGCAATCAATTACAATTACTTCAAGCACAAATATGTCTAAAGACGATATCGATAAGGCTGTTAAAGAAGCCGAGCAGTATGCCGCGGAGGACAAAAAACGCCGTGAGGGCATTGACCTGCGCAACGCAGCAGACCAGCTTATTTACACCACCGAAAAAACAGTTGCCGATTTCGGCGACAAGCTTTCCGAAGAAGAAAAGAGCAGCATAAACAGCGGTGTTGAAGCTCTTAAGGAGGCGCTTAAGGGAGAAGACGCTGAGGCTATAAAGCAGAAGCAGGAAGAGCTGCAAAAGGCCGTTTACGCCGTTAGCGAAAAAATCTACAAGGCTGCCGGCGATGCGCAGCAGGCGGCACAGGGTGCGCAAGGTGCTCAAGGTGCACCTCAGGGCGACCCCAACGTTTACGAAGCAGATTTTAAAGATGCCGACGACGATAAGAAATAATTATAAAATTTTTCCGACGGGCGCATAAAGAGCCCGTCGGAAAACTGTGCGTAAAGTGGGAAAACCGGCTTTGCACACTTGAGAACATATGTTAGGAGAAACCGTTTTGGCTGACAAAAAAGACTATTACGAAGTGCTGGGCGTTGACCGCAGTGCCAGTGATGATGAAATTAAAAAAGCATATCGAAAAGCGGCAAAAAAATATCACCCCGACCTGCACCCCGGCGACAAGGAAGCCGAGGCTCATTTTAAAGAAGCAGGCGAAGCGTATGAGATTTTGTCGGACAAAGAAAAGCGTGCAAGATACGACCAATTCGGTCACGCAGGCGTTGACCCCAATTTCGGAGCGGGCGGCGGCTACGGCGGCGGATCTTACAGCGGTGGTTTCGGCGATTTCGGTGACCTTGGAGATATTTTCAGCTCGTTTTTCGGCGGTGGTTTCGGCGGAGGAAGCCGTCAAAATCCAAATGCGCCGCGCCGCGGAAACGATACCTCTGCCACTGTTAACCTCTCTTTTGAAGAGGCGGCAAAGGGCTGCACAAAGAAAATAAACGTTACAAAAATTGACACTTGCTCCGAGTGCGGCGGCAGCGGTGCGCAAAAGGGCACATCGCCCACAACCTGTCCTGCTTGCCACGGCTCAGGTCAGGTCAGGGTTACGCAAAACACGCCGTTCGGAACAATGCAGACAGCAAGAGTTTGTGATAAATGCCGAGGAACAGGTAAGATTATCGATAACCCCTGCCGTGCCTGTGCCGGCAAAGGCAGAGTGCGCAGAACCGTTGAGCGCAGCATTGATATCCCTGCCGGTATTGACGACGGACAGATTATAAATGTTAGAGGCGGCGGCGATGCCGGTACAAACGGCGGTCCTGCAGGAGACCTGCGCATAAATGTAAATGTGCGGCCGCATCCGCTGTTTGAAAGAAACGGCTTTGACATTTTTTGCGAGGTTCCCGTCACCTTTACCCAAGCGGCTTTGGGAGCTGAGATAACGGTGCCGACGCTTGACGGCAAGGTTAAATTCACTATTCACGAGGGCACTCAGCCCGGCGATGAATTTAAGCTGAAGGGCAAAGGAATTAAGCGGCTTAACTACTCCGGCTTCGGTGATGAGTATGTTAAGATATTGCTTGAGGTTCCGCGCAACCTTTCAAAGGATCAGCAAGATCTTCTTAAAAAGTTCGACGAAAATTCAACGGAGAAAAACTACAAAACAAGAAAGACCTTCTTCGATAAGCTTAAGGAACTTTTTTAAAACAAACGTCCGATCGGAAATGTGGAAAAAATCCCTGCCCGCCTTTTCTTAGCGCATTTTTTCAGCTTTGAAAAGGCGGCTTTTTTTGTTGAAAAAGCTGTGCCGTCTGTTTTGGTGAATTGCCGCGACTATTGCTGTTAAGCACTATGCCCTGCATCAACACTGCAACGAAAATCCGGTTTATCTGCTTTGTAACGGTTAGCAAATCAGTATTATTCAGCTGTTTTTGCAAAGCACTTTTCACTTGCACGTCGCTGAATTTTTATGAAGACAGCCCCCGTCTGCGGCGAGTCGCTTAGCGCGCAGCGCCAACCGTTTCTTAACGGCTTTCTGAATTTATTTTAAATGCTGCTTGAAACATACGTTTTCAGCCGCCGACAGTTTTTAGAGGAAACGGTTGAAAGAGCCGCCGAAAAGGCGGCTCTTTCCTCGCCTTCGGCGAGGTGCGCTGCGCGTGGGCGACGCCGCATATGGGGCTGTTCAAATTTTTTCGACGACGTGCAAACGAAAAGCTATGTTACCGACGATGCTCAACTTTTGCAAATAAAAAATACGATAAAAAAGAGGAATACAAAAAAATGATGTTTTTAATTTTTACAGTATTTATAACACCAAAAATCGCATATAAATAATGCTTTACTTCGTAGCATCATTATAGTATAACGAAACCACACAGGCAAAGGCTTTTTGTTTTTGCCTTTGAAATATCCGAAAAACAAAAAAACAAACGGAGGAAATTTATTATGCCTTGGATTATCTTGATTGCAGTAGTTGTTATTTTGGTTTTGTGGTTTATCTCTGCACAGCGCTCGCTTGTTAGGCTTGACGAAAACGTTAATAACGCGTTAAGCCAAATCGGCGTTCAGCTTTCAAGCCGTTTTGACGCGCTTACAGCGCTGCTCGACCTCGCAAAGGGTTATGCGGCACACGAATCAGAAACGCTTTTGAATACGGTTAAGGCACGCCGCAGCGTTATAACATCATCGTCAACAGCAGGTGAGGTTGACGCACAGGAAAATGTTATAACCGAGGCTTTGGGCAGAATCAATGCCATTGCCGAGCAATACCCCGACCTTAAAGCAAATCAAAACTATATGGAAACGATGAACTCTGTTAACAGTTATGAAAAATCGGTGCGACAGAGCAGGCTCATTTACAACGACAGCGTTACAAAGCTTAACCGCAAGCTGCGTATGTTCCCTACTAATATCGCCGGAAACATGCTTGGCATTAAGCAGCGCGATTATCTTGCGGCAGAGGCTGAAAAAGCACAGATGCCGAGCATGAAATAATTTAGGAGCTTGAAACCTATGAAACGTATTATTGCGGCGCTCGGTATTTTTGCACTCACTGTTTGTTTGTGCTGTGTTACCGCGTTTGCCGATGGCAACCGTGTGTATGATATCTCGGTAGACGCCGTGCTTGATAAATCGAACGGCTCTGCCGTTATCACTCAGGTTTGGAAAGGTGATTTTAACGAAGGTACAGAGGTTTATTTCCCGTTTAAGCTTGGCAACGATTTAAAGCTTGAAGACTTTACAGTAAGCGATAAAAACGGCAAATATAAAACCCTCGACTCGTGGGATGTTGATCGTTCTTTCAACGAAAAGGCATACACCTGCGGCATAAATAAAACAGGCAACGAAGACTGTGAGGTTTGTTGGGGCATTTCAAGCTACGGCGAAAATACATACACCGTGCAATACACTGTAAAAGGTATTGTTGGCTCTTATCCCGATAACGACGGATTCTTGTTCAGGTTTATAAATTCTAAAATGAACACCACGCCGACAAAGGCAAGCGTTAAAATACGCTTTAAGGACGGCGAGCAGATAACAGATAATAACTGCAAAATATGGGCTTTTGGCTATGACGGTGAGGTTCGGTTTGACAGCGGTAATATTGTGGCGTACACCAACAGCGATATTACCGAGGACAATCACCTAACGCTGCTTGTAGGCTTTAAAAAGGGTGTGTTCGCCGAAGAGAATATAAGAAAAGGCGAGGGCACCTTTGAGGAGCTTAAGGAGGGTGCATTCGACGGCAGCGACTACGAAAGCAATGACGACAGCTTAATTATGAAAATTATATTTGCTGTGGTCGGCATTGCATTTTTAGCGGCGGTTGCTGTGCTGGTATATCAAAAGGTGACTTTCTCAAGATTCTGCACAAAAGCGGAATACCGCAGAGATGTGCCCTGCTTCGGCGATATGAATGCGGCATATACACTTGCAAAAAACTTTGGAATGTGTAAAGAAAGCGGAATTATTGCCGCGAGAATCGTTAAGATGATAGATGACGGCTGTGTTGAGCCGGTTGTTACAGAAAGTGCCTCAGCCTTTGGCTCTCGCAGCAAGACCGATCTGCACTTTTTGATGGAGCCGAGCGACAGCTTCAACCTTACGCTGTACAACCTTATGATGTCGGCAGCGGGTGATGACGGCATATTGCAGCAAAAGGAAATGGAAAAATTCTGCAAGAAAAAGCCGGAGCTGCTTAGAAGCTTTATTGATAGATGTTTGCTAAACGGCACACAGCGTCTGCCCTCTCCGGAATACCGAAACGGCACATTTAAAAAAGGTTCTCTTTCCTGCCTTACAGAGCTTGGCAAAAAGCAGCTTGCCGAGCTTGTGGGATATCGCAAATACCTGCTTGATTTCTCACTTATAAAAGAACGTGAGATAACCGAGGTTGCAGTATGGCAGGAAATGCTTACATATGCAACGCTGCTCGGTATCGCAGACAAGGTTGCGGCGCAGCTTAAAAAGGTCTATCCGCAGTATGTTCCGCAGATTGAAGAATATGAATTCAATACCGTTTTTGCATACGGATATTGCACTCATATGTATTCCGCAATGGCGGCTGCAGAGCAAGTCAGAAACAGTGGTGGCGGCGGCAGTGCCTCATTCGGCGGCGGTGGTGGATTCTCCGGCGGCGGTTTTGGCGGCGGCACAAGATAATAATTGTCGAAAAAGCACGTTTTATTTCTTGACAAAAGCATCTATACAAATTATAATTAACTTAGAAAATATAGGCAAAGGGGATTTCATTATGTTTTGTAAAAATTGCGGAGCACCTATTGACGACGGCGCGGCAATCTGCGTTAAATGCGGTTTTCAAAAGGGAGCAGGTATTAACTTTTGCCAGCACTGCGGCGAAAAAGTTGATCCGGGCGCGGTTGTTTGTATGAAGTGCGGTTTTGCACTGCAGCAACAGCCAATGTATGACCCTGCAACTCAGAAGTCCAAGCTTACGGCAGGTCTGCTAGGCATTTTCCTCGGCGGTTTCGGTGTTCACAACTTCTACCTCGGCTATACCGGCAAGGCAATTGCTCAGATTTTGCTCAGCTGCGTCGGCATCGGTGTGATTTGGGGATTTATTGAGGGAATACTTATTCTTACCGGTAATATCGACAAAGACGCAAACGGAATTCCGCTTAAAGACTGATTGTCGTAATTCCTAAAAACTTAAAAGCGAGGTGTTCAATATCACCTCGCTTTTGTATATGCTTAATTTTTTAAGAAAGGACGGCGGTAAGAATTAAAAAGTTGAAAATTAAAACGCCGTCATCCTCCGGCATCGCGACTCTTTTGCTTGTAATTACCGCGGCGGCTATTATGTATTTTACAAAGCTCGGTTGTGTCTGGCAGAGACTCTTGGGGTTTTCCTGCCCCGCATGCGGCTTAACCAGAGCGACGGTTTATCTGTTTAAGTTTAATTTTGCCAAAGCATTTGCAATGCACCCGATGGTGTTCTCGCTGCCGCTTATTGCTGTTTATATCCTTTACGACGGGCGACCGTTTAAAAACCGAGCAGTTAACATCGGCATTATATCTGTTTTAGGTGCAGGTTTCTTGGCAACTTGGCTGTGGCACATTTTTGTGCCGCTCAGTTAGTTGCTCTTTTGCATCATCTTGATATCAACTGTCAGCCACCGTATGCAGCGTCGCCCACGCGCAGCGCCGCAGATGTGAGCTGTTCCAAGGAAAATTCAGCGGTATGCAAACGAAAAGCTATCTATAAAAAACACCTGAAATAAACCGCCGAGCTTTCGACCTTTCAAAAATAATTAAACCGCCTGCTGCAAAATACAACTGTCAGGCGGTTTTTAAATCCACAGCAAATCAAAAAGCAAGTAAAACTGTTTTATTTTTCAGAATAAATAATTTTAATATTACTGTTATAAGCGTTAACAGTAATCGATCCAACACCTGTTTTCCACTGAGGCTTGGTTTCATCGCCGGTAGGTTTGCCGAATTGCTCGGTATACATTTTTGTAATGCTTTTCAAAAGCTTGACCGCGCTTGAATTATCGGCCGGCTCAACGGTAACGGTAACTGATTCCAACCCGTTTTTTCCGAAAATATACACGATGTTCTGTGGTATACCTATACCCTGCGGCATTATATCAAGCTTTTCTATATTGTCGGTGTAAAGCATACTGTCGCCCGATGTAACAAGCAGACGGTCTGTTGATTCATTAACCTCGTCTATTGACATTCCCCAACGTGTTTTTTCGAAATACCCGTTTTTGGCTTTAGAACCGCAGCCGAAAAGCATCACCGAAACCATAGCGGCAACCGTGAAAAGCGATATTATTCTTTTGATCACAAAGTGCACCTCGCTTTTATATTTTGTATTCAGAAAAAATGCCGCTTATGAAACATTGCGGCAGTTTTTTCATTTTACTTTTATCAGCAGCAACTACATTTCTTTTATAATTTTCTCAAACGGGTCAGTGCTGTCGAAAATACCGTCAAAAATTGATGTTGCATTTTCATTGTCAAAAACATTCGGCAAAATAGCATCGCTGTTTGCAAGGTAACGTTTTTTTACACGAGCAGCATAGCAGAACAGCAGCCAATTTGCCTGTTTCTTTTCAGGTCTTACGGCAAACAGAGCATCAAACTCGGCATCACCCGTTATGCGCCGCCACTGAAATGCCATATCGAGCTGCTCGGCGCTTCCCTTAACATCGGCCGTTTCCCCGTTCAGCTGTGCCGTAACACGGCGCCTTTGGCGACGGCTTTTAAACAAATAGCCGTCGTTAACCAAAATTCTTACATTGCTGTTGATATTTTCAAGGTGATATTTGTTATTGTTCTTTTTTGGATTTCCTGTAATAAGCGTTACATCGAATTTTTCGTAATCGATTTTATCAAAAAGCCTTGTCAGGGCGTTCTGATGAATGAAAGGCGACATAAAATC
>USAR01000062.1 GCA_900552605.1 uncultured Oscillospiraceae bacterium
AGATGATTAAATTTCTCTCTCATAAGCACACCTCCACATCTTTAGCTTCATTATAAGTTTCGGAAAAATAATATACAAATCTATAAATGGGAGATTTTGATAAAAACTCATTCCTATCATAAATTTCTTCCATCTAAATACTGGATTGCGGTTGAAATTAAAGACAGGCAACGTCTATAAAAATATTCATAATGCCTTTTATCCTGAATATCCGTTTTTGTTGTTTCATGGTGTCGAATTCTAAAATTATTGCCAAGTATGGTAAGCTCATGAAATTCCTTTTCAAATAATTCTAAAAACGGCTGTTGATTATTACCCATATCCATTATAATCTTATTAACCGATTTCTTCTTATCTACAGTCGATGAGCAGTAATATGTCTTTAGTCTCTCAAATGCATCCCAAAGTTTCTCCACTGCAATTTGCAAATTGTTTTCATCATAATATTTTGACGCCTCTTGTAATAACTCTTTCAGTCCTACTTCTTGAACAGACACTAATGAATTTTTATTTATCTGGGTATCAAATGTATTAATTAGCTTCCCCTTGGAAAGCTGAAACGGTATCTCATTCAGTTTTAATATAGCATTAATCTGTGGTTCAAAGTCATCTGAGATACTATGTTTCGCAAAAAACTCTATTGCGTCCAACACGCAAAATGGAGAATTAGAAAGTATGAATGCTTGCAAATCAGCAGTTTCAACATATTCTTTTTTATCATTATAACACTTTGGCACATAAAATTGCCTTCGGTCTCGGCATTCCTGCTGAACCGCTCTTCCGATCTCTGATCTCATCCCGTTTCGTCAGTCGCTTGATATACGATATTATATCGCTCCAGAAACTGATAAATTTGATTTCTCGCTTTCCGCTTTATGGACAATACTATCTTTTTTGCTTTTATGTCCTTTGCATTTCGTTGAGAATATGGAATAAACAACGTATTATCTTCTTGCTGATATATTCTCCATCCATAAACATCACGATTGGATAGTTTCTCAGAAGGGTAAATCTCATAACCGTCATTTTGTAATAGCTTGTTAATTGCCACTAAAAATTCTTTCCAGTATCCCTTATCATATCGAACAGCAGGGTGAAATACTTCACAAAGAAATTTTAAATATACTTCATCGCTACCATCTTGTAAATTGAATCTTTTGTCTTCAAAAACCCAGCAGTATGGATAATCATCATTATTCACTGTATGTTGCCAAATATCCTGTTCTGCATTTGCAAATCTTGAATCAAAACTTGGCATTCTCTCTAAATCATATAATCTTTTAAGAAAATCTATTTCTTCAAGGCGACCATAATAATTGTAAGTAATGGTTCGGGTTTGAAAAAATTCGTCTATCTCTAATCCATTCTGAAATAAATCTAAAATATCTCGCTTTGTTATTTCTGTAATACGGTTCACTCCATTTTCCTCCTTTCAAGCATATTCAGCACTTATATATTGCTTCCCAAATATTTTAAAGAAAAGCGTACCACTATTTTTAATGATACGCTCATCATTATTAAATCACTTCAAAATGCTTCAATGCATCCTTTATCGCTTCCACTTTCTCCGCTGTCGGATGCTTCCTCGGCTGTTTCAACTCTTCTACCGCATTAGGAGCATCGTACATTGGCAATCCTAAATCTCTCTTTACCTCTGCGATATATGCGGTATGTACTTTGAAGCCGTATTTAGCTTCTATGTACTCCTTTATCATTTTGTAGGTCACTCGCTCTTTGGGCTTGTAGCTTTCCGCTCTTTTAGCAATATTATCAAGCGGAACTTTTCCCTCACCCTCGCCAAACTCAACTTTTACGTTGATATGTCCGTCTGGTTTTTTGTGGGAAAGCAGTACTACCGTCTCCACATGCCCTGTTCTAGGAAATAAATCCACAGGCGTTACAGATTGCACTAAGTAACCGAGATTTTGGAACTCGGCACAATCTCTTGCTAAAGTTGCATCGTTACAGGAAATGTAAACCACACTTTTCGGATAAAAGCTCTCGGCAACCGTTTTAATAAGCTCTGCGTCGCAGCCCTTGCGCGGGGGGTCGAGAATGACTACATCGGGTTTAATATTGCGGTTCGCAAGGTTTATTGCTGCATCTGCCGCATCCGCACAAATAAATTCGGCATTTTCCACACCGTTTTGTTTTGCGTTTTCTTGTGCGTTTTTAACCGCGCTTTCAACGATCTCAACACCGATGATTCTTTTTGCTTCCTTTGCCATTGAAAGTCCTATCGCACCTGTGCCGCAGTAAAGGTCGAGCACGGTTTTGCCGTAAGGTTTTGCAAGCTCTTTTGCAATATTATATAGCTGCTCTGCCATTTCACGGTTGACCTGATAAAACGAGAGCGGAGAAACAGAAATCTTAACTCCGCAGATCTCGTCTGTTATGCTGTCTCTTCCGAAAAGCACTTGACATATATTGCCTAACACCACATTTGTTTTTTCGCGGTTAATGTTTAAAAGGAAGCTTTTAAGACGGTTGCCGCAAATGCGCTTTAATTCTTCCAAAAGCTCTTCGCTGTGTGGTAAAGCGGTGCCGTTTATAACAACACACACCATTATTTCGCCTGTTTTTTCGGCGCGGCGAATGTAGAGATGGCGCAAAAGCCCGCTGTGCTTTTCCTCGGAATAAACAGATAAATTTTCCCGTGTGGCAAAGCTGCAAAAAGCAGTTGCAATTTCCGCAAATACAGGCGGCAAGAGTCGACAGCAATCGCTTTGCACTATTCTGTGGCTGCCCTTTGAAAAATATCCGCAAATCACCCTGCCGTCGCGTGCCTTGCCGATAGGCAATTGCGCCTTGTTGCGGTACTCGTTGATTCTTTTTGCCGCAACTATCTTGTTCGGTTTTATATCTATCTTGCCTATCCTTTGCATAGACGACAAAACCTGATTGTATTTTATCTCGCACTCGGCAGCATATGAGATATGGCGAAATACACAGCCGCCGCAGCGGTTTGAAACATCGCAATCGCTTTCCGTTCGGTTAACCGACGGCACGATAACAGACGCAAGCTTGCCGATAAGATAGCTCTTTTTAACCTTTATGATAAGAATCTCCGCTATGTCTCCCACAGCGGTATTCGGCACAAAAACCACTCTGCCGTCGTCACTTTTTGCAATGCCGTCACCGCCGCCCGTCAGTGCAGTTATTTCGGCTGTAATTATATCGTTTTTCTTTATCACTTTTCTTCGTAGCCGTTTGGATTATTCTTCTGCCAGCGCCAATTGTCCGCGCACATACGCTCAATACCGTATTCGGCAGTCCAGCCAAGCAGCTTTTTAGCCTTTTCGGCATCGGCATAAACCTTTGCCGGATCGCCTGCCCTGCGCCCTACAATTTTATAAGGCACCTTAACACCAGATGCTTTTTCAAAGGCATTTACAAGCTGCAGCACCGATGTGCCGTTGCCCGTGCCGAGGTTTATTGCCTCGCACCCTTTGTGACCGTTAAGGAATTCAACCGCTTTTATATGTCCTCTTGCGAGGTCGACAACGTGAATGTAATCGCGCACACCCGTGCCGTCAACGGTATCATAGTCATTGCCGAAAACGCTGAGTTCTTTAAGCCTGCCGACCGCAACCTGTGTGATATACGGCATAAGGTTATTCGGAATACCCTTAGGATCCTCGCCGATAAGCCCGCTCTCGTGTGCGCCGATAGGGTTGAAATATCTCAACAGCGCAACCGACCATTCGGGATCGGAAACGCAAATATCGCGCAAAATATCTTCAATAAACAGCTTCGTTCTGCCGTACGGATTGATTGCACCGAGCGGCATATCCTCTGTAAGCGGCATTTTTTCCGCAACACCGTAAACGGTGGCAGAGGAACTGAACACGATTTTCTTGCAGCCGTATTCGTTCATAACCTCGCAGAGCACTACTGTGCCCGAGATATTGTTTTCGTAATATGTAAGCGGAATTTTCACAGATTCACCCACGGCTTTAAGACCGGCAAAATGGATTACCGCGTCAATATTGTTTTCTTTAAACACCGTGTGCATAGCCTCGCGGTCGCGAATATCGGCGTTGTAAAACTTTGGCTCTTTACCGGTTATCTCTTTAATTCTTTTCAAAACCTCTTCGTTACTGTTGTAAAGGTTATCCGCAATAACAACATCATAGCCGCTGTTAAGCAGCTCAACGCAAGTGTGGCTGCCGATGTATCCGGCACCGCCTGTTAAAAGAATCTGCATAAAAACACTCCTTAATGTTCTATTATGATTATATTATAATACCGTTAAACCGTAATTTCAATATTTAATTATGGACATATACCTTTTTGATATGGTATAATAAGCATAGTGTAAAACTTAAATTATGTTACAGCAATAAAGGTGATGTTATGAATAACAAGTATGAAAGTCCGCTCTGTTCACGGTATGCCGATGAGAAAATGCAGTATATTTTCTCTCCCGATAAGAAATTCGGCACTTGGAGAAAGCTGTGGATCGCTCTTGCGGAAGCCGAAATGGAGCTTGGTCTCAACATAACAAAGGAGCAGATCGATGAGCTTAAGGCAAATGCCGACAACATAAATTACGAAGACGCAAAGCGAATTGAATCTGAAATTCGCCACGACGTTATGGCGCACGTTAAGGCTTACGGTTTGCAGTGCCCAAAAGCCAAGGGGATTATCCACCTCGGCGCGACATCGTGCTATGTTGGCGATAACACCGACATAATAATTATGACAGAGGCTTTGGAGCTTATAAAATCAAAGCTTGTTCTTCTTGCAAGGACTCTGCGCGATTTTGCCGTAAAATATGCCGATCTGCCCACTCTTGCCTTCACGCACTTTCAGCCGGCACAGCCGACAACCGTCGGTAAGCGTGCCACCCTTTGGCTTTATGATATTATGACGGATCTCAGCGAGGTTGAGCACCGCATTAAAACAATGAAGCTGCTCGGCTCTAAGGGCACAACAGGCACACAGGCAAGCTTTTTGGAGCTTTTCGGCGGTGACTATCAAAAGGTTAAGCTGCTTGAAAAGAGAATTGCCGAAAAAATCGGGTTTAAAAACGTGCAAGAGGTATCCGGTCAAACCTACACAAGAAAAACCGACAGTCTTGTGCTTAATACCCTTTCCGGAATTGCTCAAAGTGCAATGAAATTTTCAGGCGATATTCGTCTGCTGCAACACCTTAAGGAAATTGAGGAACCGTTTGAGAAAAACCAGGTAGGCTCATCGGCAATGGCTTACAAGCGCAACCCAATGCGCAGCGAGCGCATATCTTCACTTGCAAGATATGTTATTTGCGACGCGCAAAACCCTGCCATAACCGCCTCTATTCAGTGGTTTGAAAGAACGCTTGACGATTCGGCAAACAAGCGTATCAGTGTGCCGGAGGCATTTCTCGCAACAGACGCGATCCTTAATCTTTACATCAATGTCGCAAGCGGTCTTGTGGTTTACCCTAAGGTTATTGAGCAGCACCTAAAAAACGAAATGCCGTTTATGGCAACCGAAAACATTATGATGCACGCAGTGCAAAAGGGCGGCGACAGGCAGGTGCTGCACGAGGCAATTCGCGAGCATTCAATGGCAGCCGCAAGACGAGTTAAAGAGCAAGGACTAGATAACGACCTCGTTAAGCGCATTGCCGCCGACAAGCTTTTCGGTATAACAGAAGATGAGATCAACACTGTTTTAAAGCCTGAAAACTTCATTGGCTGTGCACCGTACCAGGTGCATGATTATATTGAAAACACAGTTGACAAGGTGCTTGAAAAATACAGCGATACAAACGCCGACAGTGTTGAAATTAACGTTTAAGCAAAGGGTGTTTTTGTGGAATTTCGCAATATTCGCGCAGACGATGAGGCGGCTTTCAAGCGCCTTGCCGCCGAAACGCAGAATTCATCTTATAATTTTATTACAAACTATGTTTGGGGCGGCGATGATTTGAAGATCGCCATAGAGGACGACTGCATATTCCTGCTTTGGAACATCAACGGAGACATTTTTATGCAGTACCCTATCGGAAAAGGCGACACAAAAAAAGCGGCAAAAAAGGCGATCGATTTTTTTAATAATCAGTTGCATATGCCTGCTCATTTCACAAGCCTTTGCAAGCAAAACGTTGCGGAACTTGAGGAGCTTTTTCCGAACAGCTTTACCGTTTTTGCGGACCGCGACAATTTCGACTATATCTATTCGTCCGAAAGTCTTGCCGCGCTCTCAGGCAAAAAGCTGCACGCAAAACGCAACCACGCCAACCGTTTTTACAGAACAAACAACTACCACTATCGTCGAATGACAAGAGAGGACGCGCAAAAATGCAAACGGCTGTTTATGCTGTGGCTTAGCGAAAAAACGGGCGACGACCCATTCCTGAAACGTTCCTGCAAAGCTACCTTTAAGCTGCTTGACAGCGTAGGCTCATTCGGACTTATCGGCGGTGTTATAGATGTCGGCGGAGAAATCGTTGCCTGTTCGGTCGGCGAAAAAACTCACACCGATACAGCTCTCATTCACGCGGAGTTTGCCAATACCGCGTTTGAGGGCAGCTATGCCGCAATTAACCAACAGTTTGTTCTGAACGAATGGCAAGGTGTTAAATATATCAATCGAGAAGAAGATATGGGTGACGAGGGTTTAAGAAAAGCCAAACTTTCTTATCAGCCCGCTTTGCTGCTTAAAGAATACTGTGCTTTTCAAACGGAAGGAGAAAAAGTAAATTGAGTGATATTTCACAGCTTTCACGTCTTTCGTATTTCAGAGTGGACGCTTATCACTACACCGAAAAGACCGTGTGTGATTTTAAGGAGTGTCCGCGTCCTCACTACTGCTTGGGTTATGTTCTTGAGGGAACAGCTGTTTTTAACTTCGACGGCGGGAAAGCAGAGGTTAAAAAAGGCGATATGATTTTTGTCCCGGTTACCTCACGATATATCTCCGTTTGGGAGGGCAATCCCTATGTTTCTTATATCAGCTTTCACTTTTCCTTTGAGACTCCCTCTCTTTTTGAAAGGGAAAAGGAATATAAAATTCAAAAAATCACCGCAGACGATGACGGCAAAACTGAGAAACGGTTTAAAAAGGCACTCGCATTTTTTGACGGAGTTAAGTCGGAACAGCTCTTTGCGATTTCAAGTTTTTTCGCCGTGCTCGGCTCAATTTATGACGAGCTTGAGTTTTCACCGTCAAAGAGACTTGACCCACGTATAAAAAAAGCTGTGGAATACATTGAAGACCACTGTGAAAACGCAATTGCAGTACCGCAGCTTGCAAGGCTTGTGCATATGAGTGATTCGCATTTTTACTCTTGCTTTAAAGCGTCTGTCGGCATTTCCCCGATTGAGTACAAGCACCGCGTGTGCGCCGAGCGTGCAATGCTTATGCTTATAAAATACCCCGACCTAAGCGTTGAAGAGATAAGCGATCACCTCGGTTTCGGCTCTGCGATGCATTTCAGAAAGGTTTTCAAAAAGATCGTCGGCGTTTCACCTACGGCCTACCGCAAGGGCGGCAGAGAATAATAAAACCTAATTAAATTTCAAACCGTGTGACAGTAAACAAATCACTGCCACACGGTTTGTGCTTTTCGGATTGTGTTTTAATAAAGCTTGGCATTGCAGCAAAAAAAGTGATATGCAATACCGCAAGGTTTTGCCGAAGTTTATCGTTTTGAAAATTGACTGTTTTTGCACTGCCGCTTTAACTTCTGCTTTTCTTCCCGCTTTTCTGCGTCGCCGCGCCCCGGCGCAACCGTTTTTATTTGAGATTACACCTAACAAAAAGCCATCGCAAAACGGTTTAAAAGCCGATAAATCGGCTTTTCCATCGCCTAAAGGCGATGGGCGCCGCGGC
>USAR01000063.1 GCA_900552605.1 uncultured Oscillospiraceae bacterium
GCCTGTGTGCGCCTCGCCCCAAGTGCCGAATGTACCTATATCGATGCACTAAACACGCAGGTCGTTATCAAGCTTTCTCGCACACTCCGCAACAAAGCGTTCAAGGTATTTTAAATAAACGGAGTCGTTGTATATCGGCTCAAAGGATTCATCAATATGAGTTTCAAAATAAATATTTCTAATACCCGATTTTTTAAGCGAGTGCTCATAAAACTCTGCGTCTGAATCAAAAACCCATTTCGGCGTGGCATAAGGAACGTCGTGCGCCATACCTTCATATGTTCAAAAGCGGAAACTGAACTTGAAGCCAAGTGCACCGTAACGATTCATAATATCGCCGATTGACGACCAATCGTATACGCCGATTTCTTTTTCTATATCCGACCAATCCACTTTTAAATATAGTATTTTCATACCGGGCAGCTTATTAAGGTCAGTTTCCTTTTCAACATCATCACGATATATTTAGCGCGCCATACCGTTATCAATATAGTGCAAATACCAACCCCTGTGCGGATTATCAAGCACTGTTTTATCATCGGCAAAGTTTCTGAAGTCGTGCCAATATTCCGAATTGCTTTTTTTGCAGTAATAAAACATTTTCATTCCACCTCTATAAGCACAATGTCATACATAACATCGGTGCGGTTTTCGGTTTTTAGCTTAATTGCCGCCATCTGCCCTGCCTTTGCATTCTCGGAGCAAGTAACTGTATTGCCGCAAAGCGTTATGATATCGCTGCCCACCGCAATTTCCGCAGTCAGCTTTTCTTTCGATGTAAAATTAACAAAGCTGCCGCCGACAGCAGTGCTTTCACCGGGCTTTAGCTTTATAAGCTTTCTGTCAGCTTTCACCTGTGCAATAGGCTTTGCCGTTGTATACATTGTAAGCGTGTGACCTTTGGGCAGAGTGTCACGCAAATCACCGCTTACAAACACTTCACCGCACTTTTGCTGTAAATAAGGCTCAGTCTTTTTATACTCGCCGCAATCTATTATAAATTTATTAAATGTCTTTTCAATTGCGGTGTCGAAATGAATTTCGAGCTCTCGATTATCATGGCAGCTGTCTGCTTCAACAAGAATTGTTAAATTGTTTTCTGACGAAAACGCGGCAATTCGCAAATCACTTTCTGCGGTTTTGCTCAGCAGCACCTTAGAGTGTGACGAAACATAAGGGGTTATTAAGCCGAAAACAGCAAACGGAAGATTTGCAAGCGTGGGTGAATTCGGCAAGAAATGCCACAGGTCGGAATCGGCAGTGCAAACAAAACTGTTAACCATCGGTATTCTTGCGCCCGAGAGCATCCAAATAAGAGCACCGGAAATGCCGCGATTTATGTAGTCGAACATAATGCTTGTTATGCTGTAATTCCACTGAGCCATTGTTTTTTGTGTGTTAAACTCGGTTACAACAAGCGGTTTCCCGTGGGTCGATACAAGTGAATTATCGGCAAAATATTCGGCGTCCTCTGTTTTAAGCCAATACTTGTGCACTGTGTGCACATCAAGAAGTCCAGGATCTTTTCTCTCAAAATATTCCGCCCATGAGATCTTTGCTGTGTCGCCGCCCGATGTCTCAGGTCCCCACATTTCAATTTTATCTGCAAGTCCGTTTTCTTTCAGCGCGTCCTTTGAGGTGCGTGCCATCAAAAGCCAATAGTCCGCTTTTTTAAGATCAAGTCCGCCGTACTTTATTCTGTCCTGTTTTTCCACCATAAAATCGCCGCAGTTTGGCTCGTTGTAAAACGTTAAATACTTTATGTTATCAAAACCCATTGCAAAAAGGTGCTTTAGCACTGCCACCAAAGATTTTGCAAAATTTTTAATATCTTTAGGCGCTGAGTTTTTCTTTTGGTCAACATCGAGGCAATACCAATCAAAAACGTGTTCGCCAACTTTCCAGCCGAAGTTAAACTCAATGTCAGTTCCTGCGGCCTTAAAGCTTTGAAAAACCTTATACACTGCTTTCATTTCAGCTGTATTAAAGTCGTAATCACCTTTCAAATAGCTTTGCTCATCTTTAATAAACCAATCCGGCTGAAACCAAACACGCACCACGTTTGCACGAATTAGCATATTGCGACGTTTTTCCTCTTCGAAGTATGCTTCGTTATATCCGTCGTTAAGCGATTCTTCCATAAGCATACTCGGCACAACATTGCCTCCAAAGCCGTAAAAATCGTTACACACAGTTTGAGAAGTGCTTACAAGCGCCTTCCTCTCGCCCTTGCAAACGCCTGCCTCGGTTATAAAAAGCGGTGCTCCCGAAGTAACTGAGCAGCAGTCGCCGCTGAATGCTTTTTTAACGATATACTTATTTTCGGCAATAGTGATAATTTCCGTTTCACCGCTTGTGCCGCAGGTAAACTCAAGTGCCGAAGGATCGCCCTCAACAGCTAAAAAGACGCTGCCTGTTTCAATATATTGCCGAGGAGTAAATTTCAGGGTTTCTCCGTTAAGCGTTATGCCTCGTTTTCCGAAGGCTCTGCCGTCGAAAAGCTCAGCAAACTCAAGTACCCGCTCGCCTTTATCGTCTTGCAGAAATGCTTCATTTGCAAGGTTTTTGCCGGTATATTTTTTAAGAACGCCTGCTTCCAAATCATTCTGCGCAGAATAAAGTCCCAAGTACATTATCCTTGAAATATCATCGGTTGGGTTTGGCTCCGATACCTTTATACCAAAGCGCAGCGCCGTTATCGGTTTATCAAAGGTTATCATAACATCGCCTTGGTACAGCACCCCGGCTTTAAATTCGCGAGTCTTTTTATAGCTGTACATAAGATTCTTACTTTCAAAAAGCTCACCGTCATTATTATCCGAAAAATAAACATCAAAACCGCTTAAAGCGTAATCGGCATATGCGGCATTTGCAGAGCCTGTAAGCACAAGACTTTCTACGGTAATCGGCTCTTCACCTATTGTGTACTGCAATGTAAAATCCGAGCTTAATATATCAATAGTCTTTGTCTCGTTATCGACCACCATTGAACGCGGAGCTTCGGTTATTCTCTGAAGGAAAAGCGAGCTTTCCTCGCGGTAACGCTTATGCCAGGAGTCAATGCGCGGACGGCTTCCGTCGGCATTTTGCAAAAAGCCCTGCTTGCCCTTTAAAATATTCTCGTGTGAATAAATATATTCGCATATCTTCTTAGCGTCGGTTGTAACGTTTGCCATTTTTGTCATCTCCAAAAAGGTGGCGAGGCAGCATAGTTTTTTTGCCGCACACACTTTATATGATATTTATTGTGGATTGAAATGCCGTAATCATTCTAAAAAGCATATTGCTTTCGGCTTTTCTTATCTGAGTATTTTTATTATCGTAATAACAATTCTAAATATGCCAAAGCGGCAATTCCGCGCAAAAGCGCGGAATCGTCATTTTGGATTGGCTGGCTGATAAAGTTTTGTTATCGCTTTATTGTCTTATTTTTTCTGCCGAAAACAATTGCCAATCCGCCTGCCGCCGTAAACACAAGAATGGGAATCAGAGCCGCACTCTGTTTCCGGCGAAAACGATGTGTCATTGTAATCGTTATCGGGTGAAGTGTTATCGTCGTTACCGTTATTTCCGTTTTTATCGTTGTTATTATTGTCATCGGGAATAATGATATCATTAGAATAAGCCGCAAGCATATAGCTTCCGTTTGAAAGTTTGGTGGTCTCAATTGTCGCTTTACCACTTGGATCATAGTTTGATTCAAGATATTCCATCTCGCCTGCCGACTGACAGAAAACGGGAGCGGACACTTGCTTTGCATTATAGCTAAGCGAAATTTTAACTGTCCTTCCGCCGCAATCCTCAAGCTTGTTTCCGAAAACATCGTAAAACTCAACGGAATATTTTTGCTTTGAAAGCGCAACCATACTGTTCTCATTCAGCGCTTTTATATCGCTGTCGCTTAATTTTGATTTAACAATCTTCATTCTGTAAACGTCGTTGTAAATATCGTTGATATCATATTTAACGATCTCTGCGCTTACCCCTGTTTTCTTATCGCTGAATTTGAGCAGTGTTCCGTTGTATTCGTCCTTCTGTGTGCCCTTTACCGAGCCGCCCTCAAGGGTAATCTCGGTAAGCGAGAAGCACATATGATCATATCCGTCATAGTTCTCATCTCCGCAAATAAATCTTATAAGCACACCGCGCGTAAGCTGCGGTACGGTCTTAAAGCTCAATGTACCGTTTGTGGGGTAGCCGTTAAATGTGTAAATCGGCTTCATATCAAAGTTTGTGTTATCAAACGAATCCAATCTTTCGGAAGCGTAAACCTCAACCTTTTTGGGCAGATAACCTGTTTGCAATCCCTTAAAATTCATTGTGACCTTGCTCAATATTTTAAGGTCGCCGAGGTTGATGTTTACATCGAGCGGTTTTTTGTTGTTTTCTCCGCCCTCAAGACCGTATGGCAAAGAGGTATCCTGATCAAACCAACCCTCAACGTTCTTATTTTCTAAATTTAAAAATGTTCGTTTTTCAAGCTCCTTATCAGCCGTTGAAACTATTACATTTGAGCCTTTTAGATCGCGCGATATCTTCTTAAACACGCTAAGCCTGTTTGCAAGACCGATTATCGATACCTCACTGATATACCGACTCGGATCATAGTCCTCAATAACGAATTTAACATAACGAACGTTTATCTTGGCATATTTAAGCTTTGTGCTGTCTCCGGACTTTTTAACTGTATATTGCAGCGAGCCGTCTTTCCAAATATCGGCGTAATTTGAAGCAGCATAAACCTTATATTTCTTAATATTGCCGGTGAGTTTGATCTCGTTAATGTTGAGGTCGTTACAAAGATTATAGTAAAGCACAATATCGCCGGTGTAATTAAACGAAACGCTTTTTGCCGTGCTTTCATCGGTCAGCAGTTCAGCCTTTTGAGCATTGAGCCAAGATGACGTCATATCGGTAAGCTTGCCGTTTACAAGCTTTGAGACCTTAACAGGTTTTCCAACGGCAAGGTTGGTCGGATACTGCGGCAAAACGGTTTTGTTGCCGTATGCCGCGATTTCCGAAATACGCGCGGCAATGTACTCGTTTGCTGTTGTAACAGGGTTAAGTATTCTTATAGCAAAGCTGCAAGCAAGCTTTTTATTCTTGGAAATATCAATGATATGACCTCTCGACATTCCGTCGGTGTTCCAATTGTACTCAAAAATCATATTGTCGCTTTCAAAGATATTGTCAACATCGTCGGCGGCATAAACCTGATACCAGCCGGTGAAATAGTTAGACATATAATCCTTTGAAGCACCGATATAAGCAAACTTTTCAATATTGTAAAACGTTTCTCCGAAATTGTACACAATATCGAGAGAGCCGGAGCCGTCCGTTGAAGCAAGCTTTAATTTGCCTGACATATCATTGTGCTTTGTGATATCCCCATCTGTCAATTGTTTTGCGTTATCGGTTACCTTTACAAGCGATTTATTAAGATAGTATTTCGGCGTGTAATCCTTAAGAATATTTGTGCCGAGCTTTTTAAAATCGTTGTTGGTAAATGAATCGTTAACCGTTTGCAAAACAGTCGGCTCAAATCCGCTGTTTTCATAGTTGCCGAAAACCGCAAGCTCATTTAAGCGCATATAAACCGAGTTTTTTGAGGCGTCGATCATTGAGGAATCGTGAGCGCTCACGGGATTATAAAACCTTATGCCGAAATATTTGGCTTTTTTCGGTGTGCTGAATTCAATCAGGTTTATGCGTTCCTTTTTTGTGTTTTTGAATTCAACTCGGTTTTCATCACTGTAAAGTGTGTCTATATCGTTGCCGAAGAACACCGCAAACCTTGCTGTTCTGTATATCTCGATTGGATGGTTGGCAACATAAACCGCTTTAATAAGGGCGGTCGATTGCAGGTTATACTGAATTTGCAAATACCTGTTGTCGTTATCGTACCAAATAACATTACCGTCGTTCCAATCGGCAAATTTAAAGCCTCCGCAAAGCGTGCCAGTTGATGGGTCACCGTCGAAAATCAGGTTTGTCTTTTCAAAAGAAGCTGATGTTATCTGTCCATTAATAATGCCCATGATACTGCCGTCAAGCGGTTTTATAAGATTAGCACCGTATTTTGTCGGCAATTTTGTGTCGTCATCAACATCTGCCAAGTCGTCTGCACTTTCTTTTGTTATCGTGCCGAAAACCGCAAGCTGCGACAACCTTAAATACCTCGAAGACAGAGCAACCTTATCTGTTGCTATGCTCGGGTCAACCGAAACCAAAAAGCGAATACCGATGTACTTTGCGCTGATGGGTTTTGAAAACTTAAATTTCTGCAAGGTTGAGCCGTTGCTTTGGTAAGTATAACAAAGATTAGAGGAATTATACAGCATTGCATAGCTATCCGAAAAATAAATTTGGTAAGCATAAATTGCATACAGGGCGTTACTGTGGTTGTAAAAGTCAACCTCATCTACATCCGCAATGCCGCCGAGATAATATACCAAATCCGTGTAATCCTTAGAATTAGTATAAGGCGGTACGTTTTTAGGTGTTGCGTCGCTGTTGAAGTATATGGGATTATAAATCATAGCGGCGGAGTTCGGAATGCCGTTTGTAAGTCCCTTGGGATTCTTTTTAAGCCAATCAATACCTTTTGCCGAATCAATTTCATTACCGTCGGAAACCTGCTTAAATTTGCCGAACTCACGGTTATAAACCAAGTTTCTGCCGTCGGTAAGCTCGGGCAAAGCCGAAGTGGCTTTTTGGTATGTTGAAGTTTCAACGCTTATCTCGCCGCGTTTGCCGAACGCCGCGATCTGTGAAAGCCTCGCCACAGGGGAAGACATTCCCGTTTGGTTTGAGGGATTAACGGGTATCAAAAAACGAAGACCTATATATTGTCCCTCAACCGTCTTTTTAAAGTTTATTTTCTGCCTTGTTTTATTCTGCTCGTTAATAACCTGAGCTGTGAGCGAAGAAATATCAAACAGTGCTTCCTCGCTGTCGGCAATATAGATTTGATATGCATAGGTTGCAAAGTTTACCGAGTGATGATATATCCACACCGAGTTAATTTCCGAGGAGCTGCCGAGGTTATAGATAATATCCGTGCAGTTTTTGGAGTCGGCAAAAATCCCGTCGCTGTTTTTTGTATTCCTCGGAGTGCTGCCGTCGAAATATACATTACCGGAAATAAAACCGAGTCCTGCATTCTGACCGAGCCTTGCTGAAGTAAATATTTTTGAAGGAACAATATCAATACCGCTTGTAACTTGTGCTGTGTTAACGCTTGTTTTTGTGCCGTTATTATACTGAAGAATTTTGCTGTATGCCACATCAAGCATAATGTTTTCTTCGGTATTAAGCTCAGCGTTTATCTCAGCATTTGAAGAAGGGCGTGTGTAATCGTCGAATACTATCTCGGAATTGTCGAGTTTTGTTTCGATTAGATCATCTTCACCGGACGTGTTGTTATCTTTAAAACCGCCTGCTGCCGCAAGAGGAACATAGAAAGACGAGGTCAATATTCCAAAAACAACAGCTGCCGCAATAAGGGCGCCGATAATACGTTTTTTTCTGCTTTGCTTCATATTATGTTCCTCCTTACTTAATTTTTATAACCGCCGTTGCCATAACGTCGGGATCGCTTTCAAGATATGCTCTGACAGCTATCATATCTCCGGATTTTGCCGCGGCGTCCGCTGTATATGTTCCGTTTGAAACAGTGCCTTTCTTTCCGGTTGCGGCAGATATCTGCCACTTGATATTATCCCCTGCGTCGCAGT
>USAR01000064.1 GCA_900552605.1 uncultured Oscillospiraceae bacterium
AACACGTTTTGAAATGGGTTATGCTTCGGCTATTGCCGTTGTGCTGTTTGCAATGATGCTGTTGTTCTATATTATAGTTCACAAGGTCTTGAGCAAATTCTCAGATTAGGGGAGGTGGAATAATGGAAAAAGATATGAGCCTTTGGCGGAGAATTAAATTCAACCGAAGATCAAAAAAGAAAGTTATGCTTTCGCGTTCGCATGCAGGTAACTTCGGTGTATTTCTGTTTTTACTTTTGATATGCGCTATAATGTGCTTGCCTATAGTTTATGCCATTATGCAGTCATTAAAGCCTATCGATGAAATTTTCCTTTATCCGCCGCGTTTTTACGTTAAAAACCCGACCTTCGATAACTTTTTGCAGGTTATAGTGTTGGCAGGCAACCTTTGGGTTCCTTTCACACGTTACCTTTTTAACAGCTTGTTTATCACTACTGTCGGAACACTTACTTATCTTGTTATTGCCGCAATGGCAGGCTACTCTTTGGCAAAGGGTAAGTTCAGAGGTCGCGAGGGCATTGCTCAAACCGTTACTCTCACCCTATTGTTCCGTTCGGAAGTAACAGCAATACCGGCATATATCATAGTTGCAAAGCTTGGTATGATCGATACTTATTGGGCATTGCTTTTGCCGCCGCTTGCAAGCTCGCTTGGCGTTTTCCTTATAAAGCAGTTTGCAACTACTTCGCTTCCTGATTCCACTTTGGAAGCGGCAAGAATTGACGGCGCAAGCGAATACAAGATTTTCTCAACAATCGTTATTCCCAGCATCAAGCCCGCTCTTATGACAACCATTATTTTCACCTTTAACGCAATGTGGAACAGCGCCGGCACATCACAATATATATTCAGTGAAAGTCTTAAAGAACTTCCCACTGTTTTAAGTACGGTCGCTGCCGGCGGTATTGCAAGACAGGGTGCCGCTGCTGCGGTTGCGGTCGTGCTGATGATTGTTCCGATTACGATTTTTCTTATAACACAGAGTTCTATTATGGAAACAATGAGCCATTCAGGTATGAAGTAGGGGGGAAGACAGTGAAAAAATTATTAAAATCGCTTATCGCCGTCGCCCTTTGCTTTATGGTGATTACAAGCGTGCCGGCATCGGCTGTAACAACGTCGTTTGCGCCGTACAGCGGTTATGAGTATGACTCTCATTCCGAATCGGTTGCAGCGCCTATCGGCTATCTTGCATCACGCACGGTGTCCGGTCACGATTTGAATTTTGAGGCTGATGTTAAGCAATTTACAGACATTTGTCTCGATTCTCATTCGCCCGATTATATGTCGTTCTTTATTTTAGACGGTAAGGCGGGCAATGTTTATAAAACCGATACATCGCTTGATGTTAAATCAATTTTTGATAAATTCACCGACACTAAGGGAAGAGCTGTAAGCCTTGTAGGCGCAACAAAGATTGCATGTGATTACAGCAACTCATTTTTCTTCGTTTATAAAAGCGGAAAAATTTATGTTATCAGCTCACTTTCAAAGGTTACCAAAACCATAAATGTCTCGGGCCTTGTAGCGATGACTTCGGTTGCTGTTCCGTCCGGAGACAGCTTCAGCACGGTGTTGCTTACCGTTACATCCGATAAGGCTAACGGTGTTACCGCGTACGATATAAACGGTAACCGTCTCGGTTTTTATACTCTCGGCGGTAATATCAATGCAATGACATTCAGCTTTGATAACTCAGCACTGTTTGCTGTTAATGCTTCTAAAAAGAAGATTTTAAAAGCAGATGTCGTAACTGACTTTGACGATGAAGGCAATGATGTTTTCAGCGGCATAAATGTTTCTGAAGAAATTGATGTTAGCATCAATATGTCTGCTGTTAAATCTATCGCAGTTGATTCAATGGGAGATAAGATATATCTTGCATTGCCATCAAAAGTCGCACAGATCGGTTCTTTTGACGGTACAGTAGGTTACATTGATTCATCCTCAATTCCGCACAACCGCAAAGTTTCCTCAATGAACTATTCGGCTTTGGCAGTTGCTACCGACGATAACGATACGCTCGTTGCCCTTACATCGGATGGTAAATCTCAGGCAGCAAAATATAATAGCTTGCTTGGTTTTATTGGTACATCGGATAAGCTTTCAATATCACTTAAAGCTCCTAAGGATATGCTTTATAAGTCCGGTAAGTACATATATATTCTCGATAGCGGCAATTCACGTATTTTAAAGCTTGATAAAGATCTTAAGCAGGTTCTTGATATATATGCGGATTTTTACAGCAAGAAAGTCGGATACCTTTCATTTTACGGTGCAGAAGGCTTCACGATTGATGACAATGAAAACATTTATGTCGCTGATACCAACAACTACCGTGTTTTCAAATCGGATGCTCAAGGCAATGTAAAGCTTATAATCAATCGTCCCGACCAACAGCTTTCCGATACCGACGCACCGTTCCGTGCAACGAAAGTAATGCTGGACAGGAAAAATCGTATATTTGTTTTGTGTGACAGTATCAACCTCGGTGCTTTCGTGTTTGATCAAAGCGGTGACTTCCAAAGCTTTTTCGGCAGTAACACTGTTCAGGCAACGGTTGATGTTATTCTTAACGCGATTCGCAAGAGGTTTTTAACGCACGAACAGTTAAAAGGTCTTCAAAAGGTTACACCTATTGCACTTACAAATTTCGATATTGACAATGATGGTTTTATCTATACCGTTACTAAAACCGACAATAACTCGCGTAATACAAAGTTTAGCGGTATGATTAGAAAACTCAACTTCCAAGGTGATAACGTGTTTACCTTAAGCGGTAACTCAATTGGTTTCGGCGATTTTGAGTGGGATCGTTCAAGTACAATGACAAACACATCATTCTGTGACGTTGATGTTGACGACAGCGGTTATATCAACCTTATCGACTCAGGACGCGGCAAGGTGTTCCAATATTCAACTGACGGTGATCTTATCACCGTTTTCGGCGGATTCTCCAATCAGGTCGGAACATTTAACGATCCTGTCGCCGTTGAAAGTGTCGGCGAGTCTATTTATATTCTCGACAGCACAGACGGAGCGATTACTATTTTCAATCCAACGGATTATACAAATGCTCTCAGAAAAGCTTACGATCTTTTTGACAGCAGTGATTCAGATGCAGCACTTGCTGCTTGGAGTACCGTACTTAAGTTCAACACCAACAGCCAGTATCCGTATTACGGAATGGGTATGGCGTACGAAATGAAGGGCGATTACGAGCAGGCAATGCATTACTTTAAGCTTGCAAATGCAAGAGGCTCTTATTCAAAGGCTTACCAGGAGTTCCGTAAAGATTACGTTAACAAAAACATTTGGTGGATGGCACTAATTGTTATTGCGGTTGTTGTGGGCATTGTTTTTCTTTCCAAATTCCTTAAAAAGAAAATGGTTGCAAAGCACGGCTCAGCATATTCACCGCTTGAAACAAAATGGGGTCTGCCGATATACGTTCTGCTTCATCCTGTGGACGGTTTTGAACAGTTCAGAACAAGAAATATGCAATCTGTACCGATTGCATTGGGACTTTCAGTTTGTTGGTTCCTTGTTAATGTTGTTGAGTATTTCTGCACAGGCTTTGCTTTTAATCACAACAGAGCAGTTGACTATGATGCATTTGCAAACATAATCGGAACGATAGGTCTTTATGTTTTGTTTGTTATTTCAAACTGGGCATTGTGTACTTTGCTTAACGGTAAAGGCCGCACGCGCGAGATTATATGCGTGGTGGGATATTCACTCACACCTATTCTTATAACAAAGCTGCTTGCTGTGCTTCTTACAAACGTAATGACATTGCAGGAATCAGCTTTCGTAAGCATTGTAACAACGCTTGGTATGCTGTGGGCGGCAATAATCCTTTTACTCGGTCTTTATACAATTCATCAATATTCGTTCGGCGCAACAGTTCTTTCAACTATATTTACGGTTGTCGGAATGTTTGTAATAGCGCTTCTCGTTGTTTTGTTCTTTACACTGTTGCAGCAATGCTTCTCGTTCTTCTATTCTGTATATTCCGAATTGAAGTTGCGATGAAAACAGCACTGATTTATTAGAGTGGAGGTTGTATAATTGAATAAGATAACTAAAACTAAGAGAAATCTTGTGCTGATTTTCTTGTGCGCCGTTATGGTTGGAATGGCTGTGTGCCCCGTTAGTGCCAAAAACAACTCAGGTGTTATAGACACTAAGTCTTCGGGCAGTAACAAATACAGCTATATGAAGATTTCCGACGACTATCAAGAGGTTGCGTCGTCCGGCATTCTTACCCTCAGTGCAGATTTCAATTCGGGCTTAATTGCTCTTAAGAATAATGAAAACGGTTATGTTTGGTACGGAGTTCCCACAAACACCGACCGTGATTCGTTCTCACAAGGCGAAACAAAGCGCTTAAGTAATTCGCAGCTTGTGCTTGGTTACATCAACTCAAGCAGCGAGGCTGACGCAGCACGTGCAACATACCTTGACAGCTACTCCGCTTCAGGTATTGAGGTAACGGAGATTGACAACGGTATACAGGTTTTGTATACTTTTGATATCGACCTTTCGACAAATGTTACCAATAAAGACGGGGATTCTTCCGGTGACGCATCAAGTGATGCATCAAGCGATTCTGCTGATAACACTTCATCGGATGATACATCATCAGCTGAAGACGAAGCTGTAATTACCGATGGAGAAACAGATATCCAAAAGGTTGTTCAGGCATCGATCCCCGTTAAATACTATTTGAGTGACGGTCACTTCATTGCCGAAACCGATGTTACACAGATTAAGCACACCGGCGATATAAAGGTTGTCGACATAACGCTGCTTCCGTACTTCGGTGCAGGCAGCTGGACAGACAACGGATATATGTTTGTTCCGGACGGCAGTGGCGCGCTTATCGATTTTAACAGCAAAAACGGCAACGAAACCGAATACAGCCAAATGGTCTACGGCAGAGATCTTTCAATGTATGAGGATATTGAATCTAAGAAGAACGAAACTGTTCGTATGCCTGTATTCGGGATTGTTAACGGTGGAGATAACGCACTTTTCGGCATTGTATCCGAAGGTGCTGCGGCAACAAGCATTGAAGCTGCGTCTGCCAATGAAAACCGCGGCTATAACACCGCATATGCCCGTTTCAACATCAAGCTGATATCACAAACAATAATGTTCGGCAAATCTTCTAACTCACAGTTGATTTACAGAACATCGGAAGACAGCGACGACGTTAAGAAATTTAAAGTTGATTATTATGTCCTTAACGGTGATAAAGCTAACTACGTCGGAATGGCTGAGACATATCGCGACTACTTGCTTTCCAATGAAAAGCTTATGAAGCGTGAAAGCACACCGACTCTTAATGTTGACGTGATCGGTGCAATTGATGTAAAAGCCAACTTCCTCGGTTTTACATATAATAAGCTTCACTCGCTTACAACATATGAGCAAACCAAGGAAATGCTTGAAAGCCTTAAAAAGGCGGGGGTCGATGATATATCTGTTCGCTACCTCGGATGGGGCAACAGAGGGATTACTAACGGCAAGGCAATTAACAAAGCCTCACCGCTCGGTCTTTTGGGCGGTTCAAAGAAATTTGAAGAGCTTAAACGCTATGCATCCGAAAACAATATCGGTTTTTATCCCGACAACGACCTTTTAAGCTATACAAGCGGCAATAATAAGCTCGCATCAAAAACTGTTTTCAGTGCACCGTATTATAAGTATCAATACTTGCGTTCAGTATACGCATACGATCTTAACGGTATCGCAAAGCGTATGATTATTCCCACAAAGGTCAGCGGTCTTTCCGACAAGTTCATCAAATCATACAAGAAGCTGGATGTTTCCGGAGTTTCGCTTTCAACTCTCACAAACACTGTGTACTCGCATTTAAAGCGAAATGAGTCGGTATACAGAACAAAGATGCCGTCGATAGTCAGCGGTATTTTGGAAAATGCGAATAAAAACGAGCTTAACGTTTTGGGCGATGCCGCTAATGATTATACATTTAAGTATCTAAGCAAAATCACAAACGCACCCACGTATTCAAGCGGATATAACTGCTTTAGCTCGGAAATTCCGTTCTATGAAATTGTTTTACACGGATATATGCCGATGGCAGGAAGCGCTATGGCACAATCTGTTGATTCTCAAACAAACTTCTTAAAGTGTGTTGAAGCCGGTATTGAACTTAATTGGACAGGTATTTATGAAGAGTCGGCACAGCTCAGCCAGACCAATTACGACGATTACTATGGTTCAACATATACACTGTGGATAGATGACGCCGCTGAGAAATACAAAGCTTATCAACCTTTGCTTAAGGAAATCAGTTCAAAGGCAATTGTAGGTCACAGCGAAATTTCAAAGGACGTTACAATGACCACATACGAAAACGGCTACAAAGTTTTTGTTAACTACACAAATTCGGATGTTGTTTATCAGGGTGTTAAAATCCCTGCTAAAAGCTTTGCTTATAAGGAGGGATAAGAATGAAACGCAAGCAATTAAGTCTGTCGGCAAGAAGTGCGTGGACAGCTCAGCTGTTTATCTTACCCTTCTATCTCGGCTTTTGGTTTTTCTTCCTGTCACCGCTTATTGAATCTCTCAGAATGAGCTTCAGCAATGTTTCGGTTGATGTTGCTTCGGGATATAACTTTAAATATATTGGTTTTGATAACTACTTAACTGCATTTTTGAAGGACGCAACATTCAAAACCAACTTAACAAAGTCTTTTTCCGAAATGGCTTGGCAGCTGCCGGTTATTGTTGTTTTGAGCTTGTTCCTTGCAATGATACTGAACCAGAAATTCCGTGGCAGAGTTTTTGTAAGAGCTGTTTTCTTCCTGCCGGTTATATTTGCGTCAGGTGTTGCGCTTTCGCTTATCAGCGGCGACTCGGTTGCATCGAGTGCATTGCACGGCAATGTTGTAAGCAGCGGTCAAATTACACAAACCAACGCTCTTAACGATTTGTTGGTAAATGCCGGTTTCGACAGCGATATTATTAAAATTGCAACATCAATTGCAAATAACCTCTTTAATATGATTTGGCGTTCGGGAATTCAGATGATTATTTTCCTTGCAGGTTTGCAAAGTATTCCGCCCACGCTTTATGAAGCATCATCAATTGAGGGTGCAACCTCTTGGGAAAACTTTTGGAAAATTACATTGCCGATGCTTGTGCCGACAATTATGATTAACCTTGTTTATACAATTGTTGATAACTTTACAAGCTCAAGCAACTTGATTATGAGACAGGTAACAAACCTTATGTCAAACAGTGTTTCAAACCTCGGTCTTGCGTCTGCATTTGCCTGGACATACTTCTTGTTCATCGGTTTAATTCTCATTGTGGTATTTGTAATTTTCCGCATTGTCAGTAAACATGTATCTTAAAGAAAGGAGGAAACCTAAGTTATGTTAGATACTGCAAAAAGCCTTTTAAAAAACAAAGACAGCAGAAGTCGTTATATATTAAAAAGAAAAACAGGTTCCTTCATCTTTAAGCTGTTCCGTTTTCTGTTCATTGTCGGTTTGTCGTATTTATTCCTTTTCCCGTTGCTTTATATGATTGTTACAACATTTCAAAGCCCGGAGACTGT